>JAFEEK010000055.1 GCA_018241165.1 Pseudomonadota bacterium | reverse complement strand
GTACACGCCGGCACGTTTCAGGTATCGCCACAACAAGGCGAATTGCAGCCAGTTCGACACGGAACTGGCAATTGCCAGGCCAATGTGCAGCCCGGGCAGGCGCGCGATGCCGTCGAGCCATGGCATCTGCTTCAGATCCGCTGGCGCCCATGCTTCGAACAGCGCAGCGATCAAAATGAAATTGAATGCCATGTTGACGGCGAGCGCGACGATGCCGGCGCGCACCGGCGTTTTCGTGTCCTGGCGCGCGTAGAACGCCGGCAGCAACGTGCGCGTGAGCGCGATCGCCGGCACGCCGGCACCGAGCGCAATGATCGCAATCGCCGTCATGTGCGTATCGAACGCGGTGTACTCACCGTTCTGGAAAAACGTCGCGACCAGCGGCTCGGCAAGGATCAGCAAGGCGCACATTGCCGGCACTGCGATCAGCAAGGTCGTGCGCAGGCCCCAGTCGAGCGAGCGCGAAAACCCGGCCCCATCCTCGGCGACGTGATGCCGCGAAAGCGCGGGCAGGATCACGGTGCCGAGCGCGACGCCGAACACGCCCAGCGGCAATTCGAGGAAACGCGTGGCCTGGTACATCCAGGTCTGCGAGCCGGTGGCCAGCAGCGAGATGACGATGGTGTCGAGCAGCAGGTTCAACTGCGCGATGGATGAACCGAACAGGGTCGGAATCATCAGGCGCATGATCCGGCGCACCTGCGGATGGTTCCAGCCCCAGCGCGGCAGCGTGAGCAGGTTCAATCCACGCAAGGCGGGCAGCAGGAACAGCAGTTGCAGGATACCGGCGAGCAGCACTGCCCAACCCAGCGCCAGGATGGGCACTTGCAGGCGCGGCGCCAGCCACAGCGCGCCGGCAATCATGCAGATATTGAGAATGACTGGTGCCAGAGCAGGCAGCGCGAAGCGATGGAAGCTGTTGAGAACGCCACCGGCGAGCGCGGTCAGCGACACGAACAGCAGGTACGGAAACGTCAGTCGCAGCAGGTCGGTGGTCAGCGCGAGTTTTTCCGGTTCTTCCAGCGCACCTGGCGCAAAGGTCAACGCCAGTTGCGGGGCAAAGATCAATCCGATCGCCGTGATGACGAGCAGCACGCCGCCGAGCGTGCCGGCAACGCGCGCGGTCAGCTCGCGCAATTCGGCGGGGCTGCGGGTTTCCTTGACCTGGGTGAACACCGGCACGAAAGCCGTGGAGAACGATCCTTCCGCGAACAGACGGCGCATGAAGTTCGGGATGCGGAACGCGATGACGAAGGCATCCGTAGCCGCACTGGCGCCAAAGACATGGCTGATCGCGATGTCGCGCGCCAGGCCCAGTACGCGCGAGATCATGGTCATCGCACTGAACGAAAATACTCCGCGCAGCAGGCTGGGCGCCTTCACGCGAAAAACCCGTCCGCATTGACGCAAACCCGCGTCCCGCCTACAATTGCCGACCTTTTTCCACCTGCGGACAGTCCCAGCGGCTGTCCCGGCACATGGAAGTGCCGTCGCAGCGAGCGCGAGAGCGTTCGATGCGGCAAACGTGACGCGGCTCGGCCGCGGCCGTTTGCCTGCAAACTGCGGCAGGATGCCCAGTTTTGCAATTCAACAGGAGTCTCCCCTTGGCCAACATCAAATCCGCCAAAAAGCGCGCCCGCCAGGCGGTCAAGCGCAATGCGCGCAACGCCAGTTCGCGTTCCATGCTGCGCACGGCGATCAAGAAAGTCGTGACCGCGGTTGCCGCGAAGGACAAGGCCGGCGCCGAAGCCGCCTACAAGGCCGCCGAGCCGATCATGGACCGCTATTCCAGTCGCGGCCTGATCCACAAGAACAAGGCAGCGCGTCACAAGAGCCGCCTGAGCGCCCACATCAAAGCGCTGTAAGTCGGAACATTCTGACGCCAAAAAGCCGGCACTCGTTGCCGGCTTTTTTGTTGCGACGCGCATTTCACCCTCTCCCCCAAACGCAGTTTGGGGGAGAGGGGAACAAATGTTGCGTCCAAATTCACGCCTGCTCGCTCCGCTGCGCGTCGAAGAACTCCTGGATCTTCAGGCACACCGGCCAGGTTCCATCCTTCGCGATCGCGGAAACCGCGAACCAGGGCTGCTTCCATTTGAGTTTGCGCACGATGGCCTTGGCGCGTTTGCCGCGCTCGGCCGGCTCCAGCAAATCGGCCTTGTTGAACACCAGCCAGCGCGGACGTTTCAACAATTTCGGGTCGAATTTTTTCAGCTCCGCCTCGATCGAATGCACCTGCTCGACCGGGTCGATGTCGTCGTCCAGCGGCGCCATATCGACGAGATGCAGCAACAGGCGCGTGCGCGACACATGCTTGAGGAACTGGATGCCCAGTCCCGCGCCATCCGCGGCGCCTTCGATCAGTCCCGGAATATCGGCGATGACGAAACTCTGGTCGGTACCGATGCGCACCACGCCCAGGTGCGGTTGCAGGGTCGTGAACGGATAGTCCGCCACGCGTGGCGTGGCCGCGGAAACGGCACGGATGAACGTGGATTTGCCCGCATTCGGAAAGCCGAGCAAGCCGACGTCGGCCAGCACCTTCAATTCAAGGCGCAGTTCGCGCACCTCGCCCGGAGAACCCGGAATCGCCTTGCGCGGCGAGCGATTGGTGGAACTCTTGAACGCCGTGTTGCCGGCGCCGCCATGTCCGCCCTGCGCGACTTTCAGACGCTGGCCGTGGGCGGTCAGGTCGCCGATGGTTTCGTCGGTATCGATATTGATCACCGCCGTTCCGACCGGCACGCGTATGACCCAATCGTCACCGCGCTTGCCGGCCATCTGCCGGCCCATGCCGTTTTCGCCGCGCTGGGCGCGAAATATGCGCTCGTGGCGGAAATCGACGAGCGTGTTCAGGCCCTCATCGGCGATGAGCCACACATCGCCGCCATCGCCGCCGTGGCCGCCGTCCGGACCGCCGAGCGGAATAAACTTTTCGCGCCGGAAACTCACGCAGCCGTTGCCGCCGTTGCCTGCGTGGACCGTGATTTCTGCCTCGTCAACGAATTTCATGAGATTGCAATCGGGATGGCGGCACGAAAACTAACACACTGGTGTCATTCCCGCGAAAGCGGGAATGACTAGCAAGAAGCTACACAAAAACAAAGCCCCGCGCGTGGCGGGGCTGTGTCGAATTGCTGGCGAATTGGCTTACGCTTTCGCGACGCTTACCGTGCGGCGGCTCTTGGCGCCCTTGACGGAAAAGTTCACCGTGCCATCGACCAGCGCGAACAAGGTGTGGTCGCGGCCGAGGCCGACGCCGTGGCCCGGGTGGAACTGGGTGCCGCGCTGGCGCACGATGATGTTGCCGGCTT
>JAFEEK010000054.1 GCA_018241165.1 Pseudomonadota bacterium | reverse complement strand
GCCGCGGTTCCACTGACGGCGAATGGCGAAGTCCACGGCGCCTTGCTGATCGAACGCACCAGCGCGACCTTGCCGCTGCTCACGAACCGCGCCCTGCTCAGCCTGGGCGGCGCCAGCCTGCTCGCCCTGGTCATCGCCGGCGGTATCCTGTTCGCCTTCGCGAGCGTCTTGAGCTTGCGCATCCGCCGCCTGCGCAACGCGGCCGAACGCGCGGTGCATGCGGGCGGACGCAGCGACGCGCCGCTGCCGCTGACCGATGCGCGTGATGAACTCGGTGACCTCGCGCGCAGCTTCTCGCGCCTGCTCGAGGAATCGGCGGCCTACACCGATTACCTGCGCACGCTCGCGAGCAAGCTTTCGCACGAATTGCAGACACCGCTCGCCATCGTCAAATCCTCGCTCGACAATCTTGATCACCAATCGATCCCCGCCGACGCACGCACCTACGTCGCGCGCGCCCGCGATGGCGCGGAACGCCTCGGCGCCATCGTGCGCGCGATGAGCCAGGCCAGTCGCATGGAGCGCGCGATCGCCGCCGCCGAACCCGAGGATTTCGATCTCGCCGCCGTGGTGCGCGGTTGCGTGGACAGCTATCGTCCACTTGTCGCGCCGCGCCGGCTCGATGCCGATCTGCCGTTCGAGTCCGTGCCCATGCACGGCGCACCGGAACTGATCGCGCAGGCGCTCGACAAACTCGTCGACAACGCGCGCAGCTTCACGCCGGAAAACGGCTGGATTCGCATTGCGCTAACCACGATCAATGACGGCGCGCGCCTGACTGTCGCCAACAGCGGCCCGCCGCTGCCACCGGCAATGCAGGATCGCCTGTTCGATTCCCTGGTCAGCGTGCGCGACGCCGGCGCACGCGGCGACGCGCCGCATCTGGGTTTCGGCCTGTTCGTCGTGCGCCTGATCGCGCAGGCGCATCGCGGCAGTGCGAGCGCGTGCAACATCAACGATGGCGTCGAATTCGTACTGGAATTGCGCGGTATGCCGAGAAGGTCGCTCATGGGCGAACACACGCATTAGTGGAAACGCGATCGCGTTGCGCGCATCACCGGCCTATTCGCACAACGCATAGAATTGGAAGCCCGCCGCGGCATCGGCGGCAGCGAACCCGCGCCATCCTTCCCGATCCGTGCGACGTAGCAACCCGACTGACACGCCGTCGACCGCAACCAGCGCATGTTGTGCGCAGACTGGCGATGGAAAATCCGCACGCAAGCGCATTGCATTCGCCCCGAGGACGTTAGTCACCCTGTCGGCATCCACGCCTGCGGCAATAAGACGATGCGCATTTGCCGGCAGCGAATGGCGTAACGCCGCGCTCGCCAGCCACGCAAACATCGCCGTATTCGCCGTGCGCAGTTCGGGCAGCGCCGCGCGCACATCCTCGAGACGCGTTTCGCCCAGCGGCAAGTCCGCCGGTAACACGCCGACGGCGGCTCCGAGAGCGCTGTCTTCGGCAACAGCCTGCACATGTTGCGCGAGTTTGAGCAGTCCCCACTCCGACGGCAGTGCGAGCAGCGGCAAGCACAGCGCGAGCGCATACGTCGGTCGCGAGCAAGGCATGCGCGCAATACCGGCCAGCAACAGCCCGCACCAGGCGATGCCGATCCACGGCAGATAGCGCAGCGCGTAGATCTGCTCGGGATGCGCGTCGAAATAGCTGCCGCGTGCCAATGCAATCAGCCCCGCACACGCAATGCCGAACCAGGCCAGCGCGATGCCGAGACGCGCGGCGTTGCCCGACTGTCGCATGCGCCACGTCGCAGTGATAGTCGCGCCGAGCATCGCCGTGCCAATCAGGGCCTGCGGAAATACGCTGGTACGAATGCTGCCGCCGTGGGCAGTCCAGAAATTCGCTGTCGCGAGCGCGATGCCGCGCAATGGTCCCGGCACCGCCGCCGCCGCTGCAGGATCGAGCAACGGCCAGAACAGATACACGAACGGCATCCCGAGTATCTGTAAAAAATGTTGCGTGGATTGCAGCGGGTGCGACACGCCGGACTGAGGCGTGTGCGTAGCGTCCGGCAACGACAGGTACAGCGACAGCGCGGCCAGCGCCACCAGCCCGAGCAGGGCGATACGCCGCAAGCCACCGCGCTGGGGCCACAGCAGGGTCGCGAGTGCAATGAAACTCGCCATGCCGCTACCGAACGTAAAGCTCGCAACGCAACACAACAATGCCGCCAGTGCGAAGCGCCAGCGTGTCGGGGTTGTATCTCCGGCGATCAAGCGCAACGCCAGTGCCACGCACAACAGCACCAGATACACATGCACGCCGTCGCCCGGCAGCGTCAGCGCGTGCATATTGCCGAGCCAGAACAAGCCGAACGCCAGGCAAAACGCGGCTGCGGACTTGCCAACCGGGTCAAGCGACGGATCGCGCCGCACAATCGACAACAAGAGCAGCAGCGCCGCTATCGCGCTGATGCCAGTGGTCAGAATCTGCAGCAGTTCATGCCCGCCACACCAGCGCAGATCGGCGAGTCGGATCAGGTTCGGCAGCACTTCGGCATGGCCGTTGTCGGCGGTGAACACGCCGGCCGCAAAAGGTTCACTCAACAGTCGTGCGTAATGGCGCCATTGATCCGCATAGGGTACACGTGGCGAAAGCAGCCACAACGCCGCCGTCCCGACCATGACGTAAACCACGGCGGCAACGCCGAAGTAGCGAGCGCTCCAGACGCTTCGTGGCCTTGGGCTCTTTTGGGACATGGGCGTATTGAGATTCGTCGGGTATACATTCTCGCATGCGAAGGGTTTCCCCCGTATGTAAAGGTCATATCGTGCGGGTCTGTCGCAGCGTCGCGCGACTTGCTATCGTGCACGGCCCGACCCCGGGTTTGCCGCATGATTTCGCAAGAACAATTCGCCGCCCT
>JAFEEK010000053.1 GCA_018241165.1 Pseudomonadota bacterium | reverse complement strand
TCACCGGCTCGCGCGCAATCGCTTCATTGATGAACTGACCCGAGCCCGGCTCGATCTTGGCTTCGGTCGCCTTATGCGACTTGTCGTCCGTATCGATCTTGATCGGCGCCTCGTCATTGATCTTGCTGGCCGGCAGTTGTGCCGTTCGCGTGCTCGACGAGGCGATGTCACGACTGAATTCGTGATCCGCACCCAGCGTGGCGCATCCGGCCATCGCGGCTGCGAACAGCGAAACGAAAATGATCGAAGGTCTCAAATACACGTGTAACGCTCCGTGACGGTTACTGCTGCTTACTTTCGGCTTTTTCCCGGCGCAAGCGCTCGGCTTCTTCGCGCATCTGCGCGCGACGTTCCTCGATGCGCCGCTGCAAGGCCTGCGACTGCTCGTTCTGTGCCGGGCCCGCTACCGGTTGCGCCGGCGGCGGCGCAACTTGCCCCGGCGGACGTTGCGGCGCTGGCCCGCCCGGAGCATGCGCGACCGGGTTTGGACTGGCAACAGCGGTGGACAGTTCCACTTCGACCTCTTCTCCGGAGGTTTCGCGGAAGATCGCGCTGCGCGGATTGATCTTGGTCAGCGTCCAGCCGCCCTGGTCGCCTTCCATCGGCATGCCTTCTTTCAGCGCCAGATCCCTGTTCTTGAGCTTGTCGTGCACCATCGCCAGATTCACCTGGGGGGTGAGGATGATGCCGGTCAGGGCGATATTGAGCGGTACCTGCGGCGGCGGCGGCGTGTCGGGCGAATCGGGCGCTTCCGGCGTCGGCTTGCGGTCGTCGTTGAACAGCGGTCGCGCCGTGGTATCGGCAAACTGCGTTTCCGGTGGCAGTTTGAACGCAGTACGGTCGATGGCGACGCTGGCTATACCGGTCGAATCGACGTCGGGTTGCAACCAGGTATAGCCGCGGCCAAACCCGAACTGCATCGCGATGGCAAGCAGCACGAACACGCCGCACGCCCCGGCCAGGATCATACTGAGCAACTTGGCGGCCTGGGTGCTCATGCGCCCTTCTTCCCGGTCCTGCGCAGGTAACCCGACAAATTGAAGCGGATGTCCAGCGCTGTCTGCGGGCGTGCCTTTGAGCCCGGCGGCGCATAACCGATTTGCTGGCGGTAGATCAGCAACTGATCCACGAACAGGTAGGGATTGCTGTTTTCCAGGTCGTAGACGATCTGCGCGAATGGCTCGAGCGCGCAGCGCATGCGTACCTGGATGGTGACGCGCTCGTAGAGTTCTTCCTCGCCACCCTTGAAATTGGAATTGCTCACGATCGCGCACTGGTTTTCGTTTTTCACCCGTGCGGAGATCGCCTGCTTCAGGCGCTGGGTCAGGTCGGAAAACGCGCTGTTCGAATCGGCATCGGACAAGAATGCCTGGTTGCCCTGCTCGAATGCGCGCACTTCGGCCATGCGCTTTTCGATGAGCGGGCGCTGCGCGACGATGCCGGCGAAACGCTGCTGCTGCTCACGCAGATCCTGCACCTGGCTGGCAATGGCCAGATCCGGCGCGACGAACCACCAGTGCACGAGCAGCAGGTAGCCGAGCAAGGCCGCAATCAGCAGCAGCACGATCGCAAGGAAGCGGCCGTTGCGGGGGTCAGCGGCCAGGCGCATGCGTGCCTCCCTTGGCCGCCGTCGCGGCCTTCGCGGCCGCGGCCTGGGCATCCGCGATTGCACGGAAATCCAGGGTGATGTTGAAGCGGTCCTTCTTGGTGCGCGGATCAGGTTGGATCGTGCCTTGAACGCTCGGATTGGCGAGCAATTCGGATTTGTTGAGCAGGCCGATCAATTTCGATGCATCGTCGCTCAGGCCCTGCAACTCGATCTTGTCCTTGTCGTCGACATTCAGGCGTTCCAGATACGTGTCGTCCGGCAGACGCTGGGTCAGGTCTTCGAGCAGGTTCACCATCAACGGCGTGTCGTGTTTCTTGCGGCTCAAGAAATTCGCGCCATCGATGGTGTCCTGCAAGGTCTTGCGCAACTGCGACACCTGCTTGGCGTCGTTCTGCGCGCGGGCCACGTCGGCCTGCATCGCGGTCAGCGCGGACGCGCGATTGTCCAGCCACAGCTGCATGCAGGTGACCAGCAACACCACCGCCGCCGCGCCAAGCGCGAGATTCAGGCGCAGGCGCAGGTTCTTGCGTGCGTAGCGATGTTCGGTTGGCAGCAGGTTCAGGCCAAGGCGCGCACCGCCGCGCACACCCGCCCAGCAGTCCACGCCATCGAGCATCGGCGCGCTGCCCGCGATCGCGGCGAGTTCCGCATCAAGCTGCGCGCGCGGTACCACGGTCAGTTCGACATGCAGGTTGCGGTCCGCGGCCGCATGCGGCGCGACGGCGTAGTCGAAATAGACCTGATCGGCCTTGAACGGCGTCTGCCGGTCCATCTCGAACGCCAGCACCTGGCGCAGATTGTCTTCGGCCGCGGCGGGCAGGCTGAGAACGCGGTGCAGGGTGCGCGCGCCGTCTATGCAGTAGAAACGCCGAAGATCCGGTGCCTCCAGGGCGCCGCGCAGGCGCGCGAACGCGGCCTTTTGCGCCTCGGCCGAGTCGTCCAGATTCACGCGCCCGAGTTCGGAACAGCCTTGCGTGGATTGCCGCCATACGCACAGCTCGCGTCCGGCGACGTCCAGCAGCAAGGCGTCGGCACGTTCGGCCAGCAGGGCACGCCAACGCACGGGCAGCAGCAACGCCAGTTCATGCCCCCACCAGGCGAAGAAGCGCGGCAGCGGCGTTCGGGCGTAGCGCGTCCGCAGTCGGGCGAGCTGGATGTCGAGCGCTTCGGTGAAGGTCATCGGGAGCTTTCTTTCTCGGCCCAGCGCAACACCGTGTAGGGCTGCCCCGCCGCGCCAATGCCGCCCAAGCGGATGCTGGCGTCAAGCACGGTGCTGGCACCATTGGCGAGCGTGGCACGCGATTGGATAGTGTACGTGTTCCCGCCGCCATTGGCCACGACGGGGGTTCCGTCCGGCAGGGTCAGGCCGGACGCAGGTTGGCCGGGCAACGCCTGCTGCCGCGCCGCGATCAGTTGCTGGGCCAGGTCCGGCGTCATGCCCGGCAGGGCCAGCAACACATCCATCGGCGCGTACGCCGCGTTGGGCTGGACGCCGCCGCCGTAGATGGTGATCGCCGGCTCGATCTTCTCGAACAAGTCGTAGTTCATGCCCAGCACCTGTTGTACCTCGCCCACGGTCTGGAACGGCGCATTGCGCGGGCCGTAGGCAAGTCCTGCGGCCCTGTACTCGTTGATCTCGGCGCCATGCGGGCGCGTCATGTCGTCCGGATCGCGCCAATCCTGGACTGCATCGGAGAGTGCGACAGCCTGGTCCATCGGCACGCCGACCGATTCGAACAGGTTTTGCAGCAACGTATCGTCTGCGGTGTTGATGTCGATCAGGCCCGACTCGTCGGTGAGCCGCACGTCGATCTTCGCGCCATCGAAGTCGAAATCGTAGGGACGGCCGTCGCCGACCCAGCGCTGGGTCATGTCCGGATTGCGCAATTCGTACACCGCACGCGCGATGCCGGCCTGCGCGGCGTAGCGCGCGGTGGTGCCGTCGAACAGGTGCCGCGATTCGAAATTCTCGGTGCGCGCGATCAGGGCGAAGCTGCCCAGCAGCACGCCCATCAAGGCGATGACCCAGATCACCAGGATCAGGGCCACGCCGCGCTGGTTGCGCCCGACGCCGGTCATTGCCCACCCGTCGCCGCAGGAAACTGCATGGGCATGCGCGGACGCATCGCGCCGGCGTTGAGCATCAGCGGGATGTCCAGCGTCGGCCACGGCATCTGCACACCGGGCCGCATGGTCAGCTCGATGCGCACCATCAGCGGCGTGATTCCGGGATCTTGCCAATCGCTGCTCCAGTTGCCCAGATTGCCGTCGGCGTCGAGCGCACGGTATTCGAAGCGGCCGGAAGCGATGCGGTCGAGCAGCACGACGGCGTCGGCATCCGCAGCGCTGCGGTTTTTGTCGGTGGCATAGCCATTGAGCATCGTGTCGCTGAACCGCAACTGCAGACCATCCGTGGCCGGCGCGAGTTCCAGCGTCTGCACGTACGGCCCGCCGCGCGACAGGTATCCCGGCATCGCGGCGACGAAGCGCATCCGCCGCGCGTCGCCGTCGAACACGTGGATCATGCCGGTGTTGTCGTCGCGCCCGAACTCCAGCGGCAGGATCTGGCTGATCTGGCGACGCAGGAATTCCTGCGCGGTGCGCAGGCGGTCGGTGCGGTCGATCGCGGCCTCACCCGCGCGCATGGCGTGCGCGGACGCACGAATGCCGCCGTAGGCACCGGCGATGAGCAGGCCAAGCAGGATCACGGCGAGCAAAACCTCCAGCAGGGTGAAGCCCGCGCTTTTGTGATATGCCGGCACATGCTTCATGGCTGCGCCCTGCCCTGACGAAACGCGGGCGCCTGCACTGCCTGGCCAATGTCGGGATTCTGCGCGCGCAGGGTGACGAAACGCGCGTTGTGTTGCAGGTAGATCGTGCCCCAGGTCACATCGAGTTGCAGCCTGTACAAGTCGATGCTCGGCGCTACCGGCACGGCTTGCACGGGCGGCGTGTTGGCATTGCCCGCGACCGGAACACTGGATGCAATCGGCACGATGTCCTGCGGCGGAATCTTCGCGATTTGCAAATGCCAGCGATACTTGTCGTCGAACGCACCGGAGTAATCGCCATCCTTGACCGGCTCGCCGACGCCTTGCACATCCATGAGCGACTGCGCCCACAACGCCGCGCGCGTGTAGTCGGCCGCCTGCGCGGTGGTGTGCAGACAGGTGGAAAGAATCTGCAAGAGCACGCCGAAACCGATCGCGAAAATCACGAACGCGGCGACCAGTTCGATCAACGTGAATCCGTGCTGGCGGGAGGGCATCCGAGTCACTTCTTCGATTCCTCGCGCGTCACCTGCCCCGTCAACCAGCTCACGTTGATGCGCCATTCGCGTTCGCCCAGGCGCACCGAGACATGGCCGCCGGTCGAAGCGCCGTCCGGAAAGAAACGGATGCGGCCAGAAGTCGCGCTGGTCTGTTCGCTGTCGGCGGTGAGCAACATCATCTGCATGCCCTGCGGCAATTTCACGATCGGCTTGCCCGGCGCCTGATAGGTATTGGACTGGATGTCCAGATCCAGCGCCGCCTGCCTGCCGGTCACGATCGCCTGCCCGCGCGTGTAGCGCAGCGCGGCCACCAGGTCGCGCGTGGCGGCCTGGATCTTCGCCGAGTTCATGCTTTTGCTGAACGAAAGCGACACCACGCTGAGCGCGATGCCGATCAACACGACGACCGCGACCAGTTCAATGAGCGTGAAACCTGACTGGCGCGACGCGCGCATGGGCTTACTGCCAGTTGCCGTAATCCTTGTTCAGGCCATCGCCGCCGGGCTGGCCATCCTTGCCGTAGAAGATGATGTCGAAGTCGCCGTGATCGCCCGGCGCCTTGTAGAAATACGGATGCTGGAACGGATCCTTGAGGTCCGCTTCCTTCGCATACGGCCCATTCCAGTTGGTCGCGTTGCCGGGGCGCGTGACGAGATCGTTCAGGCTTTGCGGCGGCGATCCGTTGTCGAGCATGAAGGCCTGCACCTTCATCTCCAGCGAATGCACGCCGGCGACGCCGGCCTTGTATTCGCCGTTCTGGAAGTTCTGCATCACCTTGCCGCCGACGATGGTCATGACGATGCCGATCAGCACCAGCACGGCGATCATCTCGATCAGGGTGAAGCCGGAAACCGCGCCGCGTTGGCCGCGTTGTTGCAATGTATACCTTTTCATGTTCGTCTCACTGTAATGAACTGGTGATGTTCAGGATCGGCAGCAGGATCGCCATCATGATCACAGCGACCACGCCGGTCATGACCACGGTGACCGCCGGCACCAGTGCGGCAAGCAGGCGGTCGACGGTATTTTTTGCTTCCGTGTCGAAAGTGTCGGCGACTTTCAACAGCATGTCGTCGAGCGCGCCGGATTCCTCGCCCACCGCGATCATCTGCAGCGCCAGTTTCGGAAACCTCTTGCTCTGCGAAAGCGCGAACGCGAGACCGCCGCCGGTTTTCACTTCTTCGGTCGCGGCATCCACGGCCTCGGCCAGCGCCGAATTGGCGAGCACGTTGCGGCCGATGCCGAGCGCGGTCAATAACGGAACGCCATTCTTGAGCAAAGTTCCCAAGGTTCGTGCAAGACGCGCGGTTTCCAGGCGGGCGATCAACGGCCCGAACAGGCGGCGCTTGAGCACCCAGGCGTCGAAGCGCAGGCGCGTCGGCGGATCGGCCAGCTGGCGTCGTGCGTACACGACGCCGAGAAAAACTAGGCCGGCAATGCCCCACCAGAAATTGCGCAGGGTGTCGCCGATGAACAGCACGATCAGCGTGATCATCGGCAATTCCACGTTCATGTCCTTGAACATGGGCGCGAACTGCGGCACCACGAAGACCAGCAGCACGAACAGCGCGGCGAATACCATGACGATGAGGATCGCCGGGTAGATCATCGCGTTGATCACGCTTTCCTTGAGCGCCTTGGCCCGCTCCAGGTACTGCGCCAGGCGCGCCAGCGTGGTGTCGAGCGCACCGCCGACTTCGCCGGCGCGCACCATGTTCACGTACAACTTCGAGAAAATCTGCGGCTCGGCTTCGAGGCCATCGGACAACGGCGCGCCGCCGCGCACGTGGTCGCGGATGCGCTCGATGATGCGTCGCGCCTTTTCGCTTTCCGGCAGTTCCAGCAGGATTTGCAGCGCGCGATCCAGCGGCTGGCCGGCGCCGAGCAAGGTGGACAATTGTTGGGTGAATTGCAGCACCTGCGCCGGACTCATGGCAGCGCGCGCGAACAGGCTCGCGAACGAACGCGCGCCGTCGCCGCTGCTGGCCACGCGGATTTCCAGCGGAATATTGCCGGCATCCTGGATGCGCGCCACGGCCTCGTCGTTGGAGGCAACCTCGAACTGGCCCTCGAGGACTTCGCCGGTCGGCGTGACTGCCTTGTAATGGAACAATGCCATCAGCTTTCCGAGGTCACGCGCAGCACTTCTTCGATCGTGGTGGAACCGCCCAGCGATTTGACCAGACCGTCTTCGTACATCGTGCGCATGCCCTCGCTGCGCGCCTGTTCTTCGAGCTTGCCCATGTCGGCGTGTTGCATCACCAGGCGCCGGATCGGATCGCTCATGACGAGAAATTCCATGATCGTGGTGCGGCCCAGGTAGCCGCTCGCGGTCAATGGCGATGCCACCGGTTTATACAATTGGATTTTCCCATCCGGCTGGTAGCGACGCAGGCCGAATTCCTCGATCACTTCGGGCAACGCGTCGTATTTTTCCGCATGCGTGGCTTCGAGCCGGCGCACGAGGCGCTGCGCGAGCACACCATTCACGGTGGACGTGAGCAGATAGTCTTCCACGCCCATGTCGAGCATGCGCGTGATTGCGCCGGCGGCGTTGTTGGTGTGCAGCGTGGAAAGCACAAGATGGCCGGTGAGCGCCGACTGGATCGCAATTTTGGCTGTTTCCAGATCGCGCATTTCGCCGATCATGATGATGTCCGGGTCCTGGCGCACGATCGAACGCAGTGCGTGACTGAAATCGAGCCCGATCTGCGGCTTGGCCTGGATCTGGTTGATGCCCTCGATCTGGTATTCGACCGGATCTTCGACGGTGATGATCTTCACGTCCGGCGTGTTGAGCCTGGACAACGCGGTGTACAGCGTCGTGGTCTTGCCTGACCCGGTCGGGCCGGTGACCAGCAGGATCCCGTGCGGCAGCTCCAGCACCTTCATGAACTTGGGCAGGAATTCGTCGGTGAAGCCGAGCGTGTGGAAATCGAAGACGATGGATTCGCGGTCCAGGATACGCATCACCACCGATTCGCCCCACGAGGTCGGCACGGTGGACACGCGCAGATCCAGTTCCTTGCCTTGCACGCGGATCATGATGCGACCGTCCTGCGGCAGGCGGCGCTCGGCGATGTTCAGCTTCGCCATGATCTTGATGCGCGAAATGACCGCCGCGGTGGACGCCGCCGGCGGCGATTCGACTTCGATCAGCACGCCGTCGATGCGGTAGCGAACCTTCAGGCGGTTCTCGAATGGCTCGACGTGGATATCCGACGCGCGTTGTTCCACCGCACGCTGGATGATGAGGTTGACCAGGCGGATGACCGGCGCTTCGGAGGCGAGGTCGCGCAGGTGTTCGAT
>JAFEEK010000052.1 GCA_018241165.1 Pseudomonadota bacterium | reverse complement strand
TGTTCGAGGTTGCGTTCCTGCACCGGCGAGAGCGCGTGATTGACCAGGATCAGGTCGGCATTCTCGGCCTGCTTGAGCGCCTTCAATTCCTCGGCCTTGCCGCTGCCGATGAAGAACTTCGGATTTGGCCGCTCGATGCGCGCAGGCAAGGTGCCGACCACACTGGCGCCGGCCGAACGCGCCAGTTCGCGGAATTCGGCCAGGGCATCCGGATCGTTCGCACCGACCCATTGCGGCTGCACGAGCAGCGCGCGTTCGCCTTTACGGGATCGTTCGAAGAGCGTTTGCGACAAATCAGCTCTCGACGACTTCGGCTTCCACAGCCGCGCCACTGGCGTCGTGTTCGGCGACGCGCACGTTGCGGCTGGGCACGATCGTGGAAATCGCGTGCTTGTAGACCATCTGGCTGACCGTATTGCGCAGCAGCACCACGAATTGATCGAAGGACTCCACCGTGCCCTGCAGCTTGATGCCGTTCACCAGGTAAATCGCAACCGGCACGCGCTCGCGCCGCAGCGCATTGAGAAACGGATCCTGCAGACTCTGACCTTTGGACATGGTTCTTCTCCCTCGAAAGCTTTGTAATTATGCGAACCGCGAAAAAGGCGCGCCGCCAACCTACATGCGGGCAAGACGCTACGGTTCAATATGCGCCGAAGTATACCGGGAAGCGCCACAAATTCAAGGCAGTCAACCGCTTGCGAGAAAATGCTCGACCGCAAGTGCTGCCATCGAGGCGTGTCCGGGCATCAGCGGATCGAGCCAGCGCGCATCCAGCTCCGAGCGCAGCCAGGTCAATTGGCGCTTGGCAAGCTGGCGCGTGGCGAAGATCGCGCGATCGCGGAATTCGCCCGCGTCGAACTCGCCGTCCATGTGCTGCCAGGCTTGCCGGTAACCGACCGCGCGCATGGCGGGCAAATCGGGGTGCAGATCGCCGCGCGCACGCAAGGCGCGCACCTCGTCGAGGAACCCCTGCGCGATCATCGCGTCCATGCGTTGCGCAATGCGCTCGTGCAGCACGGCGCGGTCGCCCGGAATCAGCGCGAGCTTGAGCACGCGATACCCGAACGGCGCCGGCAACCCGCCCTGCTGCGCCGACAACGGCTCGCCGGTGAGTGCGATCACTTCCAACGCGCGCTGGATGCGCTGCGCGTCGTCCGGCCCGATGCGTTGCGCCGCTTGCGGATCGCGTTCGCACAGGCGCGCGTGCATGGCCGGCCATCCGATCGCTTTCGCCTCTTCCGACAATTTTTCGCGCAAATCCGCGTCCGCTTCGGGCAGTTGCGACAATCCCGATTGCAATGCGCGGAAGTACAAACCCGTGCCGCCGACCAGCAATGGGATTTTCCCCGACGCGGCAATGGATCCCATTTCGCGCAGCGCATCGGCGCGAAACTCCGCCGCCGAATACGGCTGCGCCATGTCGCGGATGTCGATCAACCGGTGCGGATACCTCGCCAGCGTCGCCGCATCGGGCTTGGCCGCACCGATGTCCAATCCGCGATACACCAGCGCCGAATCCACGCTGACGATGGCCAGCGCAAATCGATCCGCCAACGCGCAAGCCAGCGCCGTCTTGCCCGACGCGGTCGGGCCCATCAGGAAAATCGCGCGCGGACGTGTGTCGATGGTCATGACCGAAGTTTACCTGCACTGCATTGCATTGCTCGCAGCGTGGCGCCGCGTTATGCTGCGCGTAATACTTTTCAAGGTATTACCAATGCAAACCTCCAATGTCACGCAGAAGGGCCAGATCACCGTACCGTCCGGAATCCGGCGCGCGCTCGGCATTCGTCCCGGCGGCAAGGTACGCTTCACGCGCAAGGGCCACGGCGTGCTCGTTGAAGCCGTCGACGAACCGACCGTGGATTCGCTGTTCGGCGTGCTCAAGATGCCCAAGGGTCGCGGCGTTGTCGATCTGGATGCTGCCATCGACGCCGCCAAGGCAAAGCGCGCCGTGGCGCTGCGCCGCAAGTGATCGCGCTCGATACCAACGTGCTGCTGCGTGCTCTCGTCGACGACGAGGAAGCCGCGAACCAGTGCGCCGCAGCGCGCCGGCTCGTCGCGGCGGCGACCGCCGTGACCATCAGTGCCGCGGTATTTCTCGAAGCCGTGTGGACGCTGTCGCGCAGTTTCGGTTTTCCGCGCAAGGATGTCGCGCGCGTCGCCACGATGCTGCTCGATCATCCCAAGTACCGTGTCCAGGATGCGGCGCTGTTCGAGGCGGCGGTGGCACGCTTTGGCGCCGGCAACATCGACTTCGCCGACGCCGTCGCGCTTGAACATGCTTCCCGCAACGCCGCCACGTTGTACACCTTCGACCGCAAGCTCGCGAAACTCGACGGCGCCCAAGCGATCGGGTGATTCGAATCGCGCGTCGGGCCTATAATTGGCGGGTTCAGGAGACTGCCATGTCGAACACGATGAAGGCGCTGGTCAAGCGCGAAGCCGCCAAGGGCATCTGGATGGAACAGGTGCCGATCCCCGAGATCGGCCCGAACGAGGTGCTGGTCAAGCTCGAAAAAACCGCTATCTGCGGTACCGACCTGCACATCTACAAGTGGGACGAGTGGTCGCAGCGCGTGATCAAGCCCGGCCTCGTCATCGGCCACGAATTCGTCGGCCGCATCGTCGACATGGGTCCGGGCGTGCGCGGCTACACGCTTGGGCAACGCGTGTCGGCGGAAGGCCACATCGTCTGCGGCGTGTGCCGCAACTGCCGCGCCGGCAAGCAGCACCTGTGTCCGAACACGATCGGCATCGGCGTCAACCGCAATGGCGCGTTCGCCGAATACATCGCCATGCCCTGCTCCAACCTGTGGCCGATCCCGGACCAGATTCCGTCCGAGCTCGCCGCGTTCTTCGACCCTTACGGCAATGCCGCGCATTGCGCGCTCGAATTCGATCTGATCGGCGAAGACGTGCTGATCACCGGCGCCGGCCCCATCGGCATCATCGCGGCCGGCATTGCCAAGCACGTCGGCGCACGCAACGTCGTCGTCACCGACGTCAACGACTATCGCCTGAAACTCGCCGCCGACATGGGCGCGACGCGCGTGGTGAATGTATCCAAGCAATCGCTGAAAGAGGTCGTCAAGGACCTGCACATGGAAGGCTTCGACATCGGCCTTGAAATGTCCGGCAACCCGCGCGCGTTCGGCGACATGCTCGAGTGCATGTACCACGGCGGCAAGATCGCCATGCTCGGCATCATGCCCAACGGCGCCGGCATCGATTGGGACAAGGTGATTTTCAAGGGTCTGGTGCTGCATGGCATCTACGGCCGGCGCATGTACGAGACCTGGTACAAGATGACGCAAATGCTGCTGACCGGTTTCCCGCTGCAGAAAGTGCTCACCCACCAGGTACACATCGACGATTTCCAGAAGGGCTTCGACCTGATGGAAGCGGGAAATTGCGGGAAGGTGGTGTGTAGCTGGAACTGACGTATTTCTTCCCCCTTCGTGCCGAAGGGGGTAACTTTTCGGTTCATTCGCGATTCCGCACATTCCGGCGAAACTGCGCAGATGCGCAAATACGCAATCCTGATCGCGCTCGCATTCGCCTGCTCCACACATGCGCGCGAGTCCTTCGAACCCGAACCCGTGCTCAAGGCGCCGCAATTGGTGCAGGCGCCGCTGCTGTCGGGGCCGGATTTCCGCGTGGTGCCGGAAGTGGCGGTGCGCGGCTACATGGCGAACTTTTTGATCGACACCAGGTTCGGGCCCATGCGCGCCGACAGCGTGGAAATGTTGTCGATCCGCATCGGCGAACTGCCGGCGATGGAAGCGCTGGACCAGGCCAGCCGCAGCGGCGCATTCGCGACCGCACTCGCCGCGCGCGCGAAGAAGACCGGCTCGGCCATCGTCAACGTCGTGACCCACCCCATCGATACGATCACCGGTTTGCCCCAAGGCGTGGCGCGTTATCTCGGCGCGCAATGGGACAAGTGGAGCGGCCGCGCGCAGTCGCTGTCCGATCGTTCACAACGCGAATTCGAGAATCGCGGCGATCCGTATCGCGCGCCGCCGGGCCCGATGACGGCGATGCGCGACGCGCCGCCGGAAAACCCGCAGCCACCAGACGACGCGAAAAACCACGCATGGTACGCACGCGCCGGCAGCGAAGTCGCGCGCGAAGGCAAGCGCTATCTGCAGTACAACTCGCAGCGGCGCGCGATGGCCACCCTGCTGGGCGTCGATCCCTATTCGAGCAACACGATCCTCAACGAAGAACTCGATACGCTTGCCTGGGCAGCGGTGTGGGGAAACTTTTCCGCCGGCACCGCGCTCGGCGCCATCGGCGGCACGGCGGCAACCGTGATGAGCGATACCGGAAAGCTCAATCAATACGTGCTGTCGAAAACGCCCGAACAACTGCGCGAGATCAATGAAACGCGGCTGCTTGCGCTGTGCAGCGACGACACTGCCGTGCGCAGTTTCCTGCGCCGTGGCGGTTTTACCGACACGCTGCGCACGGCGCTGATCCAGGAACTGGGAAAACTCGCACCGAAGTCCGGCTGCAACGCACTGCTGGAACTGGCCGCGACGACACGCGGCGAAGTCGAGGCACGCTACCTCGTCAATGCATTGAAACTGGTTGCTCACCAGCCGAATGCGCGCAGCGGAGAATTGTTCACCGCCGGCGCGGCCATCGTTTGGCGCACGCCGGCGGGCAAGCTGATCCTGCCGCTGCCGGTCGATTACCTGACCTGGAACGAAGACCTCGCGGGATTTTTCGATCAACCATCGCTGCGCGCGACGGAAAAACTCGTGCTGATCGGCGGCGAAGCCTCGATGCTCGCGCAACGCGCGCTGACCCAACGCGGATGGGGCATCGCGTTGCGCGCGCCGTATGCGGGCGCGCCGGCGTATGCGCGCTTCGGCGAGTTCAGCGTCGGCGCGCGTTGAACGCAGTCACTGCGGCGATGCTTCGATCCGGTCGAGCTGATCTTCCGCGTACTGCCCGGCTGGCGCAAAAATCAGGAAATTCTTCGCAGCCTTGTGCGCAGCGCTGTCGGCGCCGGGGTCGCGCAAGGTAGCCAGCGCCGCGTCGGTGAACAGGCGTTGCACATCCTGCCGGTTCGCGTCGTACTGTTCGCGCAAATGCCGGAACAGTGCCGCGCGTTGTCCGGAATCGAGCGCGCCGATTTGCGCCGTCGCCTGCGTTCGCAGGGCGGCCAATGCGGCGTCTTGCGTCGCTGGCGCCGGATCCGGCAGCGCGAAACGCACGCGGCCGAAGCTGTCGGCATACACGCCCTCGTTGTTGTTCCAGACCATGCGCTCGCCGCCGTGCAGCAACGCGTCGCCGGGCGCGCTCGCAGTGAAGCGCGTCAGGCGGCTCAGGTCGGCGAGCATGTCGGTACCGATGTCGGCCCAGTCCGCATTGGCGTGACGCACGAGTTTCGGCAGGAAATCGCTCCACCACGGCAGCGCCAGCAGTGGCGCAAGCGTCAACAGCCAAAGGATCGCACCGGTTTGGCCAGTGAGGAATTTCATGCCCATGCGCAGCACGATCACGCCGGGAACGGCGAAAATCAGCGCGAATATCCAGCCGCCCCACCACACCCCGCCGCGCGCGTCGACGACGACTTGCGCCGGCACCGCGCCTTCCGGATGCTTCGGATCGTAGGCAAGCAGGATGGTCTTGACCGGCGTGGTCCAGCTCGACAACGCGACCTGCAGCGGCGTGTCGTGCGTCTCGCGCAAATCTGCATAAGCCGTGGCCGGCAGCGGTTTGATCCGCGAATACGTGCTCGGCGGATGCGTATTCAGCCAGTCCAGCGCGGTTTTGCTCATGCGCAGTTCCTGCACGGAAAAACCGTTCGCATCACGCGCGAACGAAAACGGCACGTCCGGCATCAGCGTTTTCCAGTCGTCGAGGCGGAAGGAGTCGCTGAATGCAAGGCGATTGCCGCAGATCGCGCGTTGCAGCGGCGCGCCCCAGTCGCCGGCGTACTCGACGATCGCGCAGGGCGTGACCTGGCTCCACGGCTGCCAGTACAACTTGCCTTTCGGCAGCGCGGCCGGATCGAATTCGAGCGCGATCCAGCTCTCGACGATGCGGCCGTCGGCATGCGCCGTGAACGGCGCGTACTGGCGAAAATCGAGCAGCGGCTTGGGGCCGACAGACCATGCCATCGCAAGGAAAATCCCGCCGAACAGCAGCATGAAGCCGGCGATCAAACCGATCAACGGCGCGGATACCACGGTGGCGAGACCCTGTCCGATCGTGGCGCGCAGGCTGTCCATCATTCCGCCCGGCGGTGCCGCAACGGGCGTGGTTTCCGGTTCCGAACGCTTGCGCATCGCTCTCTCCCCATGGCCGCGCAGCCGTTAGAATAGCGCGTTGCCATTCGGGACACAGCCATGACCTACGTCGCCCAAAGCCGCCTTGCCGGCGAACTCGATTCGATCCGTGAGCAGGGCCTGTTCAAGACCGAGCGCGTGATCGCCACGCCGCAGTCGGCCGCGATCAGGACCAGCGACGGCCGCGAGGTATTGAACTTCTGCGCCAATAATTACCTCGGTCTTGCCGACAATCCCGAAATCATTGCCGCGGCGAAACACGCACTTGATACGCACGGTTTTGGCCTCGCCAGCGTGCGTTTCATCTGCGGCACGCAGGATCTGCACAAGCAACTGGAAGCCGCGATCGCGAAGTTCTTCGGCACCGACGATGCGATTTTGTATACCAGTTGTTTCGACGCCAACGGCGGCCTATTCGAGACCATCCTCGGCGAAGAGGACGTGGTCATTTCCGATGCGCTGAATCATGCCTCCATCATCGACGGCATCCGCCTGTGCAAGGCCGAGCGCCGGCGCTACGCGAATTCCGATATGGCGGAATTGGAAAAGCATTTGCAGGAAACACAAGGCAAGCGTACGCGCCTGATCGCGACCGACGGCGTGTTCTCGATGGACGGTTTCATCGCCAAGCTCGACCAGATCGTCGCACTGAAGAAAAAATACAACGCGCTGTTGATGGTGGACGATTCGCACGCGACCGGCTTCGTCGGCCCGACCGGTCGCGGCTCGTCGGAACTGCATGGCGTGATGAGCGAAGTCGACGTGTTCACCTCGACGCTGGGCAAGGCGCTCGGCGGCGGATCGGGCGGCTTCACCACCGGCCGGCGCGAGATCATCGACCTGCTGCGACAACGCTCGCGGCCGTATCTTTTCTCCAACACGCTGCCACCGCCGCTGGTCGCGGCATCCATCAAGGTGTTCGAGATGCTGTCCTCGTCGAGCGCGTTGCGCGACAAGGTCAATGCGAACGCACTGTACTTCCGCGAAAAAATGACCAAAGCCGGTTTCGACATCAAGCCCGGCACGCATCCGATCGCGCCGGTAATGCTCTACGACGCCAAGCTTGCCCAGCAATTCGCGCACGACCTGCTTGACGAAGGCATCTATGTGATCGGCTTCTTCTTCCCCGTCGTTGCGCAAGGCCAGGCGCGCATCCGCACGCAGATGAGTGCCGCGCATACGCGCGAGCAGATCGACCGTGCTGTGGCGGCGTTCACGAAGGTCGGGAAAAAGTCGGGCGTGCTCAAGGCATGACCGCCTTCACGCGCGCCATCGTCCGTCCGCCCGCCGCGAATTTTGCGCAAGGCCTGACCAGTGTCGACCTGGGCAAACCCGACGTCAGCCTCGCGCTGGAGCAGCATGCGCGCTACTGCGCGGCGCTGGAGCAATGCGGGTTGGCGCTGACGCGCCTGCCTGCCGATGCCCGGTTTGCCGATTCCACCTTCGTGGAAGACACCGCCATCGTCACCGATCGCTGCGCGATTCTGACCCGCCCCGGCGCTGCCAGCCGCGCCGGCGAGGTTGCTGCGATCGAGCCGGTCCTGCGCGGCAAATTCGAACGCACGCACGCCATCGTCGCGCCGGGTACGGTCGATGGCGGCGATATCTGCCAGGCCGGAAACCATTTCTTCATCGGCATTTCGGAGCGCACCAATGCCGAAGGCGCACGCCAGCTTGCAACCATCCTCGAACAGGAAGGCTTCACTTCTGCAGCGATCGACATCCGCGGCGTGGATGGCATCCTGCACCTGAAAAGCGGCATCTCCTGCCTCGGCGACAATCGCCTTGTCCTGATCGACGCGCTGGCCGCGCGCGCGGAATTCCGTTCTTGCGAGATCGTGCGCATCGCCGCTGAAGAAAGCTATGCGGCGAATTTCCTGCGCATCAACGAATCCGTGATCGTGTCAGCCGGATTCCCGCAATTCGAATCGCGCGTGCGAAAGTTCGGCTATCCGCTCATTGCACTGGACATGTCGGAATTCCGCAAGATGGACGGCGCTCTAAGTTGCCTGTCGCTGCGATTCTGAAAACCAGC
>JAFEEK010000051.1 GCA_018241165.1 Pseudomonadota bacterium | reverse complement strand
GGCTATCGGCATGCTCGCGCTGGCGCAGGGCGTCGGCCCGTACGTGGACGTGAGCGCCGCCGCCGCGCGCATCAAGCTCGATCAGGATGCCGGCCGCCCGATCGCACACCTGGCCTGGCATCATGGCCTGTTCGAGTTCGCCGGCAAGTTGACGCAGCCGTTGCCCAAGGTCGATTTCGGTCAATTACGCGACTGGTGCGTCGCGCACCCGGATGGGGAAATTGTCACGTTTTATACAAAGTACCCGATCGCGGCGAAACCGGAACTTGAAATGCCGTATCGATTCGGGTTCATCCGCTTCTGGCGCGCCGCCGACCTGCTCGCGATGCAATGGCCGGCGCAGGCGCCGGTGCCGGAAGCCGACGAGACGCCGGAAGACTGAATTCTTCCCCCATCCGCAAGAAGGGGGATTGAGGGGGATCTGATTTTTCTGCATCCCCCCGCTGCTGCGCATCGACCCCCTTCGTGCCGAAGGGGGTGTCGGTCGTGAGCCTCAAAACGCCGGCTTGTCGGGACTGGATTTGTGGCGTGCGACGCCGTCGAGAATTTCCTTTTTCGCCGCGGCGGCATCGAGCCAGCCATCGAGCTTGACCCATTTGCCTTTTTCCAGATCCTTGTAGTGCTCGAAAAAGTAGCCGATGCGTTCGAGCCAATGGCTGGATACCTGACCGATATCGGCGATGTGGGCATAACCGGGGAAGGTTTTTTCGTGCGGCGCGACGATCAGCTTTTCGTCCGCGCCAGCTTCATCGCTCATGCGCAGCATGCCGACCGGGCGGCAACGGATCACCGATCCGGGCACCAGCGGCAACGGCAGGATCACCAACGCGTCGAGCGGATCGCCGTCGCCGCCGAGCGTGTGCGGCACGTAGCCGTAATTGCACGGATAGCGCATCGGCGTGGACAGCACGCGGTCGACGAAAATTGCGCCGCTGGCCTTGTCCACCTCGTACTTGACCGGTTCGGCGTCCTTCGGAATTTCGATGACGACGTTGATTTCGTCCGGCACGTTGCGGCCAGCGGAGACGAGGTCGAGGCCCATGATGACTATCCAGCGGGTTTTGCGAGGGGCGCGCAGGATACGCGAAAGCGCCGTTTCGTGCAGCTTGTATCAGTGATCGCCGTAATGAAAACGGCAGGAGAGGACTTCGATATCGTCAGCTTTCAAGCGATAGATGAGCCGGTTGCTCTGATCGATGCGCCGCGACCAGCATCCACTGTACTCCCCTTTAAGCGGCTCCGGCTTGCCAATGCCGCGGAATGGATCGCGTTGGCATTCGCGGATCAGCAGATTGATCCGATCGAGTGTCTTGTTGTCCTCGTGTTGCCAGTACAGATAGTCGACCCATCCGTTCGGGGTAAACACGACGCGTCTGGCCACGACTATTTCCCGGTCTTCTTCCGCGGTGCGCTTCGTGGGCGTTTGCTCCGCGCTTGATAGGTTGCAGCGGGCTCCCGCACCTGCAATGTCCTGCGCGGCTCGATGAAGTCGCGCGCAAAACTCTTGCCGGCATCCGATTGTGCGATCGACTCACGCAGCCATTTCGCGTTTGCGGGATTGGAGAGCAGATATTCGGTTTCTTGCCAGCTGTTCCATGTCGATAGCGGCATTACTACGACGTCTTCGGCGTCGCGGCGGGTGATGATGGTCGTGTCGGCATCTTCGACGACGCGATCGAACACGGCCTTGAGATTATTGCGGGCGTCGGAAAAATTGACTGTTCGCATGGCATTACAACTTGTGCAATTGGTTGCACAAGTCTAATGCGCGCAATGCCGATGTCAAGAAAGGCATCACACAGTCGTCGTGTTCACACGCGCTGTTGCCGCGAACCGCTTCCAGTCAGGAATTCGGATCGTGCGAAGGTTTCGCGTCCGGCGCTTCGCTGGCACTCGGTTTGGGAGCCGGAGCGGCATGCGCGCCGACCAGGGTTTCCGGTACGGTCGGTCTCACCGCACCATTCCTGTATTGCGGCGAGCAGGCGGCGAGTACGAGGCAGGCGGCTAACGCAAGCGGAAACAGCTTCATTGCGAGTCCTCCAAAAACAAAGCCCTCCCCGAGCGGGGAGGGCTTGAAGGATACGCTGTCGATCAGAGCAACGGAATCAGCAACAGCGCCACGATGTTGATGATCTTGATCAGCGGGTTCACGGCCGGGCCGGCGGTGTCCTTGTACGGATCGCCCACGGTATCGCCAGTGACGGCGGCCTTGTGCGCGTCCGAACCCTTGCCGCCGAAGTTGCCGTCTTCGATGTACTTCTTGGCGTTGTCCCAGGCGCCGCCGCCGGTGGTCATCGAAATGGCGACGAACAGGCCGGTGACGATGGTGCCGATGAGTACGCCGCCAAGCGCCTTGGCGCCTTCCACGGCCGAGCCGGTGACGAAGGTCGCACCGAACGCAACCACGATAGGCACGAGTACCGGCAGCAACGAAGGCACCAGCATTTCCTTGATCGCGGACTTTGTCAGCAAGTCAACGGCCTTGGAGTAATCCGGCTTGGCCGTGCCTTCCATGATGCCCTTGATCTCGCGGAACTGGCGGCGCACTTCCACCACCACCGAAGCCGCGGCGCGGCCGACGGCTTCCATCGCCATCGCGCCGAACAGGAACGGAATCAAGCCGCCGATGAACAGGCCGATGATGATCATGTGATCGGACAGGTCGAACGGAATGATCTGCCCGGCCAGATTCGGCGACGTGGCCAGGGTGTGCGTGTAATCCGCGAACAGCACCAGCGCGGCCAGACCCGCCGAACCGATCGCGTAACCCTTGGTCACGGCTTTCGTCGTGTTGCCGACGGCGTCGAGCGGATCGGTCACCGCGCGAACTTCCTTCGGCAACTCGGCCATCTCGGCGATGCCGCCGGCGTTGTCGGTGATCGGGCCGTAAGCGTCGAGTGCGACGATCATGCCGGTCATAGACAACATTGCCGTGGCGGCGATCGCGATGCCGTACAGGCCGGCGAAGAAATGCGCACCCCAGATCGCGGCGCAGATCGCCAGCACCGGCAGCGCGGTCGACTTCATCGACACGCCGATGCCGGCGATGATGTTGGTCGCGTGGCCGGTGGTCGAGGCCTGCGCGACGTGCCGCACGGGCGCGTAT
>JAFEEK010000515.1 GCA_018241165.1 Pseudomonadota bacterium | reverse complement strand
CCACCTTGCGGATCAAACCGGCATTGTCCTGGATGACCGTGGTTGCACGGCTAATCCCTTCCGAAAACGCCGTCCAGGGCCACAACGCAAGCGCCAGGAATGGAACATATCCCGGCGCGTCGGCGCCCGGCGCCTTGGCCTTGAACACATAGACGAAAACGAAGCTGTAGACCGCCAGTTGCGCCAACGGCTGGAACAATGCCCACAGTCCGCCGCTGAAGCTGCCGAGATAACGATCGCGCAGATCGCGTTGGATGAAGTGGATGGCGAGGCGAAGCGCGGGCATGTTTTTTCGGAATCAAACCGGACCGCAATTATCGCAAATCCGGCCGTACCCGTGCCCCCGGCGTTGCCGCCGGAGGCTGATGTGAGCTAGTTTCAGTGTTTGCCGGTTGCCGGCGCGTTTTGCGCTGGCGGAATCGGCTGCGGTTGCGGCTGCGGCTGCGGATTTTCTACCGGCACGCCGGTGCCGGTGTAGTAGCGGCCATGCAGGGCAGCGATGGCATCCGGATAAGGTGTCATCTCTTGCCCCGTAAGCTGGCCCAGAAAATTGCTGGTCTGGTCGGCAGAGTACTGTTTGCCAAGCCCATCCAGTATCTGGGCTTTTACTTCGTCAAACGTCTGCGGCTTGGCCGGCGTCGCGCTTATCAGCTTGAGAATGTGATAGCCAAACTTCGTCTTGACCAAAGGCGAAATGGGATCTTGCGCCGTCAATTTTCCGGCTGCCTTGGCAAATTCGGGTACGTACTTCGCTGACGAGGCATCCCTCATGACGCCGCCATTGCTGTCCTTTGACGGATCGTCGGAATACTTCTTGACCATATCCTCGAACTTGGCCGGATCGGCTTCGGCTTCGGCCCGGATTTTTTCCGCCAACGCTTTCGCCTCGGCATCGCTGCGCGCCGAGTTCGAAACAAGAATGTGCTCCACGACGACGTTTTCCGGAATCACATACTGGTCTTTGTGCGTAAGGTATTCTTCCTTCGCCAACTGGGTCAGATCCGGCACCTTGATCGACTCGGCAAACGACTGCATGCGCAAGCGGGCCAGCACATCGGTACGGGCCTGGGCAATCTGCGCCTGAGCGCTCGCACTTTGGTCGAGCTTCATGTCTACGGCCTGCGCGGCCAACATCTTGTTGCGCAGTATGTCCCTGAGCATCTTTTCGATGCGCTCGGCGCTGCTCACAAAACCGGCCCACTTTTCGGCGGGGATGCGTGCCATGTAGGCATCCACATCGCTCACGGTAACCGTGACGCCGCCCTGACTGACCACTTTGTCGCCGAGATCGACGGCACAGGCACGCGACGCCGGCAGAACGATCGCTATGCCGGCAATCAAAACACAGGCGAATCCTTTCACGAAATTAGTCATTTCAATATACCAATCAGTTTATTTGCCCGGTGGTAGACACGGCAATGCTGCACGGCGTCTTGCTGCACGGCACGAAAGATCCGCCCCCGGGCGGGATCAATCCCGGCACCATGTTCAACCAATAGGTTGACGTCGTGTTCAACTTGCAACTTGCCGATGCGTAGTTGTTGGATGAGATTGTCAGGCTCGGGTTGCGCCCTTGCACACACAAGACCGTGGTTCCGTTGGCGACGCCATTGTTGAACAATCCCGGTTGTGTACTGATCGAGAACATCGCGTTGTTGTTCGGCATGTAGGTGGTATTGACGCCGGTGACGATCGTATGTCCCGGGGCAGCCACGAATGGAATCGACAGGAATTGCGTTTGCGACATCGTAATCTGGGACGACAACCCGGCATAGGCGCCTGGCCATGCCGCTCCAAAGACAAAATCGTAGGTGAAGGGGCTTGGGCCGAGCGTGGTCTTGTTTGGCGAATACAGACTCATCGGGCCATAACACAATGCCGTGTATCCGGGCATATCGCCTGCCTGGCCGGTCGTGCAGGCGGTTTGACTGTTGGTGTTGACGTTTACTTGCTTGCTGATGGTGCTGGTATTGCTGGTGTTGACGCTGTCGGCGACGGTCAGGCCTACAGTGTAGGTGCTGGCGCTTGCGTAGGTGTGCGTTGGATTCTGCTGGTTCGACGTTCCGCCATCGCCGAAGGTCCACGACCGCGAACCAATGGTTCCACCGGCATCGGTCGATTGATCCGTACAGGTTATGGTTAGGCTGCTGCTCTGCACACACGTAAATTGGGCTGTTGGCGTACCACCGCTGTTTCCATTTTGGGCAACGGTAACCGCGTTCGACACCAGCGTAGCCGGACTCGCACCTGCGGCACCCTGGCAACTCACTGAAGCCTGATATGCGGTTGCATTGGTGCCAGTATTGGTAAATGCGGCATTAAATGTAATCGGCGTGGTGGATGTGCAAGACGGAGTCGCACCAACTCCGCAGACGTTGGTGGCGGGAGGAGCACCCGTACCGGTGAACGTCGCCGTGCATGATTGGGCGTTCAGCGGCAATATGCTGAAACTGCCGATTACATTGCTGCCGGCGGCGAGCGGTGCACTTGGGCCTTGCAGCGGTTGCGCAGGTCCAAAAGTCAGTTGTTGGCCACCGGTCGTGCCACACCCGGCAAAACTCAACTGGCTGCTTGGCGCGGGGCTGACTACCAGATCGCCCGGGTTCCCAGGATTATTCGGGCCACCGGTACCGTTGGACAACAACGCATTCCCGGCGTTGCTGGCGGAGGTGCAGGACGAACTACCGTTGAAGTAGACCGTAAACGGGCCTGCAGCAGATGCGTTGCAGGCGAACAGGGCGCCAAGCGCGAGCACGGCTAAACGTAGCGACATATGAAACCCGGAAACGAGGATGAAGCGCAATTGTAACTGTTGGAACCCGCTCGAAGTGCAAAGTTCGCATTAAGTGCGAACCCCACGGCACGATTCCGGCATTTCAGGGATGCCAAAAAGGAAGGGGCTCTTGCGAGCCCCTTCCGGATAACGCTTGAAACGAGAACAGCTTAGGAGCAAGCGTTCCCGCCGTTGGCGCACAGGCGGTTGTACTTGTGGTTGTACAGCGCCGTGTAGTTGGCCAACACGCCGGCGGTGACGCCAGCATTGATGGTCTGTTCCACCGAGAAGCCCGTCGCTGGCAGACCGCGGAAGGCATTGCCACCCGTGGCGGTCAGGACGTGCTGGTTGGTGGTGCCGTCGTCGAAGCTCAGGTTCGCCCAACCCGCCTTGAAACCCGTCGGCAGGTTGATGTTGGAGACGAGGCCGGAACCCAGAACCGTGGACGTACCGCCGCTCTGGTTGAACGTGATCACGTTCGCTTCCCAGCACAGCGCGGGACCCGCACCACCCGGAGGCGGCGGAGAGAAGCCCGGCTGCGAGGTCGGCGTGCCTTCTTCGCGGTCATACACGGTCACGGAAACCGGCGAGCAGGACGTGCCGGCGTAACCGACACCGTAGCCGCTGCCGAAGATCACGTCGAACGGCTTGAACGCCGGAACGGTCGTGGTCTTCTTGATCAGCGACGGGAAGTCGACGTAGAAGCGCTTGGTCGGGAAGGTGACAACCCACTCGGTGGACTGGCCGTAGGCCGGATCGACGACGTATTCGTTGTAAACGTTGTCGGTCATGAACACCGCGGAGACTGCGTCAACCGCACTGGCGAACGACGTGGTCGCGAGCGAAACATTGCCGCTGCCGTTCGTGTTGAACGTATAGGCAGTCTTGCTCGTGCCATTCGACAGGTTCGGGTTGATGCTGCCCGGAGCAGTATGCGTCGCCGTCGAGCCGGCAGCATAGAAGCCTTCGAGGGCGTCGGCGTTATAGCCTTCGACCGTACCCTGCCCAACGTTGACGATGGTGCCTGAACCGAACAGGCCGCCATCCGGAGCGCCAATGTCGAGCTGCTGATTCGGGGCAGCCCAGAACTTCGTGCCCGGGCCGTATCCCCAGCCGCCGAGAACGGTGGCGCAGCTGGCCGGCACGCCATTGGAATGGGTGATGGCATTCAGCACGCCGCCGCCCTTCCACACGGAAGTGGCGTTGTTCACCGTACCCATTTCGATCAGCTCGACGTAGCCTTCCTTGGTACGTGACAGGCCGCTCGGGCCGGTGTCGGAATTGCCGCCGGCATAGGCATAATTGACGAACGGAACCGTGGTTCCCTTGACGGTCGGAACCGTGCAGCTATTGTCGTTGGTGGTGACGCCGGCGCCGGCGCCAACCGGATCGATTTCGGCCGTCCACACGTCGTACGGCGACATGTAGAGGTTGAAGTCGAGAACTTCGCGGCTGTTGTACGCTTCGAGGAAGCGCACCTTGACAGCCTTGCCTTCACCGGTGGTATTGACCACGGAAAGCAGGGTCACGTTGTTGCTATTGACCGTGTAATACGGATAGATGAGCACGGAACCGGTACCATCGGTACTCAGGTTGACCGCACCCGCCATGTTGGCAATGCCAGCCACACCGGCCAAGCCGGCGATGACCGCAGTCGTCAGACTGGTTCTTTTCATCGCTACACTCCTAAGAATTAAACCACAGGGCTTTTTGTCAAACCGGCCCGCCCCGCGTCAGCACGGCGGTATACCCCGCCTTGAGCCGACCGAACCGAGCAACAGCGCTTCAATGCTACGACAAAGAGAAGGGCAAAGCAATCCCTTTGCGAAATTTTCGTAAACCGGCCGAAAAGCACGTCCTTGCAAGGGTTTAGTCCTTGAGTTTTGGCGCCTTGTAGCCGCTATCGGGCAGAAAATACCAGCGCCCCGAGTCCTTGATCCAGCGTTCGGTTACCGGGCTGTCCCCCTGGATTTGGCGGACACCGTGCAAACTCACCGCCACCTTGTACTTGAGCTTCAGGTGCACGGTGCAGACATCCGCTTCGCATTGCTGGTCGACGTAGTTCACCGCTTCCCAGGATACCGGGCGGTTGTTCATGCCGAACGCGTAGTTCTCGCGGGTAATGGTCGTTCGATACCCCGGCGAAAGGAAGTCATAGGCCTTGTCGGCCTTTTTCGCG
>JAFEEK010000514.1 GCA_018241165.1 Pseudomonadota bacterium | reverse complement strand
CCGGCTGGGCGTCCAACTCGAAATACGCGATGCTCGGCGCGATGCGGTCCGCAGCGCAGGTGGTCAGTTACGAAATCGCCGCGGGCATGGCCCTGGTCGGCGTGCTGATCTGCGCCGGCAGTCTGAACATGACCGACATCGTGAACGCGCAGGCCGGTGCGCACGGCATCTTCTCGTGGTTCTGGCTGCCGCTGTTGCCGCTGTTCGTGATCTATTTCGTGTCGGGCGTGGCCGAAACCAACCGCCTGCCATTCGACATGGCCGAGGGCGAATCGGAGATCGTTGCCGGTTTCCACGTCGAGTATTCCGGTGCGCCGTTCGCGGTGTTCTTCCTCACCGAATACGCGAACATGATCCTGATTTCCTTTCTCGCCTCGGTACTGTTCCTCGGCGGCTGGCTGTCGCCGTTTCCGGAAAGCTGGCCGCTGCTCGGCGTTGCCGGATGGTGGTGGCTGTTCGCCAAGGCGTTCTTCTTCGCTTTCCTGTACCTGTGGTTTCGCGCCGCGTTCCCGCGCTATCGCTACGACCAGATCATGCGCCTGGGCTGGAAGGTGTTCATCCCGATCGCGTTGGCATGGATCGGCGTGGCTGGGGTGCTCGTGTACTTCGGTTGGTTCGGTTTGGGGGGCGCACGATGAGCCGCGTGATCCGCTACATCAAGAGCCTGTTCCTGATCGAGCTGCTCAAGGGCCTGGCCCTGACCGGCAAGTACATGGTGAAGCCGAAGTACACCGTGCGCTATCCGATGGAAACGATTCCGCGCTCGAACCGTTTCCGCGGCCTGCATGCGCTGCGCCGCTACCCGAACGGGGAAGAGCGCTGCATCGCGTGCAAATTGTGCGAAGCGGTGTGCCCGGCGCTCGCGATCACCATCGATTCGCACAAGCGCGAGGACGGCACGCGCCGCACCACGCGTTACGACATCGACTTGTTCAAGTGCATTTATTGCGGATTCTGCGAGGAATCCTGCCCGGTCGATTCGATCGTGCTGACCGATGTGCTGGAATACCATTTCGAGAAGCGCGGCGAAAACGTTGTCGACAAGAAGCAGTTGCTCGCCATTGGCGACCGCTTTGAATCGCTGATTGCCGCCGCGCGCATGCAGGACGCGCCGTACCGTTGAGGATGCCATGACCATCGACCTGATCCTCTTCTATGTCTTTTCGGCGATCCTCGTGCTCGCCGCGCTGGGCGTAATTGGCGCGAAGAATTCCGTGCACGCGGCGCTGCTGCTGGTGTTGTGCTTCTTCACCACGTCGGCGTTGTGGCTGCTGATCCAGGCCGAGTTCCTCGGCATCGTGCTCGTGCTGGTCTATGTCGGTGCGGTAATGGTGCTGTTCCTGTTCGTGGTGATGATGCTCGACGTCAAGGCTGAGCCGCTGCGCGAAGGTTTTATCCGCTACCTGCCGATCGGCATCCTGGTCGCGGCGGTGATGCTGGTCGAAATGCTGCTGCTGATTGGCGTGAAGAACCTGCAGGTCGCGGCGCCGGTCGATCCATCGGGCACTTCCAATACGGCGTGGCTGGGGATGGCGCTGTTCACGCGCTTCTTGCTGCCGTTCGAGGTTGCCGCGATCATCCTCACCGTCGCGGTCGTTGCGGCGGTGATGCTGACCCTGCGCAAGCGCAGCGGCGCGCGCTACCAGAATCCGTCGCAACAGGTGGCGGTCAAGGCCAGCGAACGCATCCGCATCGTCAAGATGCCCAGCTCGCCGAAACCCGAGGTCGCGCCATGATCGACGCCGGTCAAATCACGCTTGCGCATTTCATCGTGCTCGGCGCGGTGCTGTTCTGCATCTCGGTCGCCGGCATTTTCATCAATCGCAAGAACTTGATCGTGCTGCTGATGGCGATCGAACTGATGCTGCTTGCGGTGAACATCAACTTCGTCGCGTTCTCGCGCTACCTCGGTGACGCGGCCGGGCAGGTGTTCGTGTTCTTCATCCTGACCGTGGCGGCGGCCGAATCCGCGATCGGGCTGGCGATATTGGTAACGCTGTTCCGCAACCGCGCGACGATCAATGTCGGCGAGATCGACGAGTTGAAGGGCTAGAAATTGCCTCTCCCCCATCGCCCACGATGGGGGAGAGGGCAGGGTGAGGGGGAAGTGCGACGAAGTTGAACGCCGTTACAGCAGATCGTAGCGCCGCCCCCTCACCCCAACCCTCTCCTCCGACAGGGTCGGGGGAGAGGGAGCAAATGCAGAAGCCATGCAATTGGAAACGTACATGCAACTTGATTCGACAATTCTGCTCCTTATCGCCTTCGCGCCGCTCGCCGGCGCGTTGATCGCCGGCCTGTTGCGCAACCAGATCGGCCGCGTCGGCGCGCACAGCGTGACGATCGCCGGTGTCGGCTTGAGCTGCGTATTGTCGTTCCATGTCCTCTACCAACTGGTCTGGGGCGGGGCGCCGACCTACAACGAGAACGTCTACACCTGGTTCCAGGTCGGTGATTTCTCCACGCATGTCGGATTCATGATCGACCGGCTCACCGCACTGATGATGGTGGTCGTCACCTTCGTTTCGCTGTGCGTGCACGTCTACACCATCGGCTACATGGCCGACGACGACGGCTACCAGCGATTCTTCAGCTACATCGCGCTGTTCACGTTCTCGATGCTGATGCTGGTGATGGCGAACAACTTCTTCCAGTTGTTCGTGGGCTGGGAACTGGTCGGACTCGTCTCGTACCTGCTGATCGGATTCTGGTTCAAGAAGCCGACCGCGATCTTCGCGAACCTGAAGGCCTTCCTCGTCAACCGTGTCGGCGATTTCGGCTTCATCCTCGGCATTGCGGGCGTTTTGTATTTCTTCCACACGCTCGATTACCAGAGCGTTTTCGACCATGCGAACATCCTCGACGGCAAGACCTTGTCGATCTGGGGTGCGACGCCGTGGTCGGCCGCGACCGTGATCTGCCTGTGCCTGTTCGTCGGCGCGATGGGCAAGTCTGCGCAGGTGCCGCTGCACGTGTGGCTACCGGATTCGATGGAAGGCCCAACACCCATCTCCGCATTGATCCACGCCGCGACCATGGTCACCGCCGGCATCTTCATGGTCGCGCGCATGTCGCCGCTGTTCGTGCTGTCGGACACGGCGCTTTCCACCGTACTCGTGATTGGTGCGACGACCGCGTTCTTCACCGGACTTGTAGGCATCGTGCAGAACGACATCAAGCGCGTGGTCGCGTATTCGACGCTGTCGCAGCTCGGCTACATGACCGTCGCGCTCGGCGCCGGTGCGTTCGGTGCCGGCATCTTCCATCTGATGACGCACGCATTCTTCAAGGCGCTGCTGTTCCTGGGCGCCGGTTCGGTGATCATCGCCATGCACCACGAGCAGGACATGCGCTACATGGGCGGGCTGCGCCGCTACATGCCGATCACCTGGATCACGATGTGGATCGGCACGCTGGCCCTGGTGGCCGCGCCGGGATTCTCGGGTTTTTATTCCAAGGACGCGATCATCGAAGCCGCGCATGAATCCACGCGCTGGGGTTCTGGTTACGCGTACTGGTGCGTGCTGCTCGGCGCGTTCGTCACCGCGCTGTACAGCTTCCGCCTGCTGTACATGACCTTCCACGGCAAGGAGCGCTTCGTGGTCGAACACGGCGGGCATCACGGACACGATCATCATCACGAGCCCGGTCATCTTGCGCACGCGCCGCACGAATCGCCGTGGGTGGTGACGGTGCCGCTGATCCTGCTTGCGATTCCATCGCTCGTCATCGGCTGGATGACGGTTGGCCCGATCCTGCACGGCGATTATTTCGGCACCGCGATCCGCGCGATCGGCGAGCACGGGCACGAAGCGTTCGCTGGCTCGTTCGCGACGATGCTTGAAGGATTTACCGCGCCGCCGTTCTGGATGGCGTTTGCGGGTTTTGCGGTCGCGACGTACGTCTACCTGTTCAATCCGTCACTGGCGGACCGCGCGAAGAAAGCGCTGCATCCGCTGTGGAACCTGCTCGACCACAAGTTTTACGTCGACGAGCTGTATCAACTCGTGTTCACGCGCGGTGGCTTTGCGCTCGGCCGCGGTCTGTGGAAGGGCGGCGATACCGGTGTGATCGACAACATCCTGATCGACGGCACCTCGGCCGCAGTCGGTCGCACCGCTGCCGTGATGCGCTGGATCCAGTCCGGGTATCTGTACAGCTACGCGTTCGCGATGATCCTTGGCCTCGTCGTGCTGCTCGGCGGGTTGTGGTGGGTGGTTCGAGTCTAGGCCAGGGACGATAACGACATGACTTCCGATTCCATCCTGCTTTCACTGCTGATCTGGCTACCCATCGCCGGCGGCGCATTCGTCTCGTTCGTCGGCGGCGCGAATGCAAGACGCGCACGCTGGCTCGCGCTGATAGCATCCATCGTCATCTTCGCGGTCAGCATCCCGCTGCTCACCGGCTACGATGCCGCCGCGGGGACGATGCAATTCCAGGAACACCACGTCTGGATCGCCGCGATCAACGCGAACTACCATCTCGGCGCCGATGGCATTTCCATCGCCCTGATCGTGCTGACCACTTTCGTCACTCCGCTGGTCGTGCTCGGCGCGTGGGACGCCGTGCATGAGAAGGTCAGCCAGTACATGGCGGCCTTCCTCGTGCTTGAAGGCCTGATGATCGGCGTGTTCGCGGCCATGGATGCGCTGCTGTTCTACGTGTTCTTCGAGGGCATGCTGATTCCGATGTTCATCATCATCGGCATCTGGGGCGGACCGCGCCGCGTCTATGC
>JAFEEK010000513.1 GCA_018241165.1 Pseudomonadota bacterium | reverse complement strand
GCCTGACCGCCGGAGGCGATCATGCTGGCCATCTCACCCTGCATTTCCGCGGTGACCGCGGGCGAGGATGTCGGATCGAGCAGCGATCCGTGCGTGCCCTGGGTGAAGCGCACCACACCGCGGATGCTCGCCGCTTGCGTCGTGGATTTGATGGTCGACAGGCCGAGCGCCGCGAGCAGCGGTTCGGTACCCGAGGTCGGCGCCGATGCCACCGAATTCGGGATCACCTGATCGGTCGGATGGTTCGCGTCGCCGACGACTTCCTGGGCGAGGATGCTCTTGCCGATGGTGGCGAAGGCGAAATTGATCGAATCGCCGGAATCCACGACGGTCTGCGCCGCCATCAGGAACGATGCGTAATCCGGCGTGCCGGGCTTGATGCCGGCCTGCGCCAGACCTGCGTTGATGACCGGTCCGAACGTGGGCGAGGCGGCAAGCAAGCCGGCGACGCCGCCGCCGGGTACGTTGAGCACGCCGACGTTGACATGCGGATCCATGGCCAGGAACGCGGTGCCGATGATCGAGCCGAGCGACTGGCCGACGAATTCGATGCGCGAGCCGTCGAATGCCGTGGTCTTGCCGTCCAGGCTGATGCCCGGGATCGCGCGCGTGAGCGACATTAGGTCGGCGCTGGCTTCGCGCAGGTTGTCGCGCGAGCTCAGCAGCGCCTGCAGGTTGATGAAGTACGAACCGGACGGGTCGATCTTGCCGTCCGGACCGGGAGCGCCGGTGGTGTTGTTTTGCAGATCGAGGTCGAACGTGCGCTCACGCGCGCCGAGTGCTGCGAACGGCGTGTTGCCGATGTAGAACGGGTTGGTCTTGTCGGTCAGGCCGTGCAGCGGCGCGTCGATGGCGATAACCGCAAATCCCTGGCCAGCCAGCGTCGCGGCGATCGCGAACATGTCGGTGCGGTTGCGCGTGATGCCATGCTGGAAGATCACGATCGGCCAGCCGGCCGCCGGCCGGGTCTTGCCGGAATTGGCGTTCGGCACCGTCATCAGGACCGGAATGACCTGGGTCGAGGTCGCGACCGGGAACGGATTGGCGAAGGTGACCAGGGTCGAGGTCGGATCCAGTCCGGCCGCGTTGAACGGCGGTACGTAGGCGCCCGGCGCGGCGTGCCAGAAACCGTGCAGCGGCGCAGTCGGATCAGCGGCGGACGGCGCGCTCAGGTAGTACGGAATCGGCAGCACGCCAATGTAGATGTCGGCAACCGGCGGCAGACCCAGGCCGAGCGCGCCAAGGTTCATGCCGGTCGGGGCCATCGTCGCCTGCGGAGCCGGCGTCTGCTCCACGCGGCTGTCCACCGCCTGCATCACCGGCGTGATGCTCTGCGTGGTTGCGACCCACGACAGCACGATGCGCTGGTCGGTCGCGGCGTTGTCGAACTTGTCGACCGCGAATTCCTGCGAATTGACGAGCTGGCGCAGCGGCTCCAGCGCGCAGGCCTGGGAAGCGGGCAGCAGCGGTTCGGTGGATTGGCCATTCACGCACAAGGGACTGGTGCGTTTGGCCAGGAAGTAGGTAGTGTCCGGCGTGACATCATTGCCGGTGCCATCGGTGATGCTCGGCGCCGGCGCCGGATTGAGCTTGCCGCCATTGCCAAGCAGGACGACCATGTACGAGGTCAGTTGCTGCAACGGTTTGGTCGGGATGATCGCCAGGGTGCGGCCGCTGGTATCCGACGGCGACATCAGCGCAACGAAATCCTGCGGCGCCTTCAATTCGCGGGTAATGCCGGTGACGCCGCCGCCCGGACCGGTCAGGGTGACCTGGAACACGCGCACCGTGCCGCCGGGGCCGGGGATGATGGTCGAGGGCTTTGGCGCGGCGCTGAATGATGTGCTCCATGGCGCGTTGGTGCTGAAACCGTCGAGTGCGTTCATCGCCACCTTCGGGTCGCCCAGGTTGGCTGGGTTGGCGACCGGGATATTCAAGGTCAGATCCTTGGTGCCCGACAGCAACAGGTTGGTCGGGAATGGCACCACCGAGTTGGTCGGATCAAAGCGTGCGGTAATCACCGAGGTAACCGGCGAACCACCGCTGTTGGACGCACCGGAATCGGTTCCGTGCGACGCATTGCTGCCGCCGCCACAGGCGGACAACAGCAACGACGAGGAAAGGGCGAGGAGCAAACTCAGTCGGGTCTGCATGACAGATTCCTGATAGTGACGGGAGCGCAACGACAGCTCCATCATAGGCGGTTCAAACGATCGTTGGCAACGCCAACTTAACGGTTTCCTTATGGCTTTCGCTGCTGCAATGCAACAGATTCCGGCGCCGGTCGCGGCGACTGTATAAATGTATATTCATGCCGGAAGGGGCAGCAGTGCGTCCGCCTGGAATGGACGCGGCGCATAGCCGAAATCGTGGCTCGCCCGAGTATTGTCGGCGACCAGCGCAATGCGCAGGCGTGCCAGTGCGCCGGGCGCGATGCGCCCGGATCGCGCCAGCAGTTGCAAGGCGAATGACGGGATCGGAATCGGCAACACGAATCCCGGCGCGGCATCGCGCAAGCGCCGCAGCATCGCGTCGAAACGCAGGCGCTCGCCGCCGCCAAGTTCGTAGGTTTTGCCGAATGTCGCAGGATTCGCCAGGACGGCAGCGCAGGCTGCGGCCAGATCCGCCGCGTGCACGGGCTGGCGCAAACCCGATGCGCGCAGCGGGATCGGCAGCATGCGCCAGCGTCGGGCAAAACGTGCGAGCGGCGCCAGGGTCTTGTCGATGCCCGCGCCATAGACCAGGGTTGGGCGGAAAATCGTCCATGCGATGCTGCGCGTGGTCGCGACCTCGCGCACGCGTGCCTCGGCATCTTGCAGCCGCAAAGCGAGCGCGCGCTCGACGGGATCAGGGGAATCCTGCTTGGTCTGCGCGCTCATCGAACTTATCGCGACGATGCGGCGCAACCCGCGCGTCGGTGTGCGTTCCAGCCAACCGGCGAAAGCGTCCAGCGGACCCAGGCTGAGGACGACGTCCGCATCCGGCCAGTTCACCGCGGTATCGTTCAGGTCGCCGGCAATCCAGCCCGCATGCGCCGACCGGCTCACCGGCACAACGTGATGATCCGGCGTGAGCAGGGGCAGGGCAAAGCGGCCGATCGCGCCGCTGGCGCCAAAAACGAGGATCGTCGACATGGCCACACTGTCCGCCGGGGCTGTATTTCGCGTCAAGGGCGGTATTGCACGCCAATCGAGCGTCCCGTATACTTCGCAGTCTTTCGTTCCACTGCCACTTCGGCACAGGATTCCCCATGAAAACGATCAGCGCCAAGGCTGAGACGGTGAAGCGCGACTGGTATCTGGTCGACGCCAGCAACAAGACGCTCGGCCGCCTGGCCAGCGAACTGGCGCGCCGCCTGCGCGGCAAGCACAAGACCGTGTTCCCCCCGCACGTGGACACTGGCGATTTCCTCGTCGTGATCAACGCCGAGAAGATCACCGCGAC
>JAFEEK010000512.1 GCA_018241165.1 Pseudomonadota bacterium | reverse complement strand
CGCAGAACTTTACGATCCAGCCACGAACCTGTGGAGTGCTGCCGGCACACTTGCGAACGCACGCGCGCATCACACCGCCACGCTATTGTCCTCGGGCAAGGTGCTCGTGGCCGGAGGCTCGGGCAGCAGTGGGCCACTCAATAGTGCCGAACTTTACAATCCGGCCACGAACACCTGGAGCTCCGCGGGCACGCTCCTTGCTGCTCGCGAATCCCACACCGCCACGTTGCTGCATTGGGGCCAGGTTCTCGTCGCTGGCGGGAATGGAAGTGGTGGCAGCCTTACCAGCGTCGAGGTGTACGACCCAGACACCAACGCCTGGTTCTCGACAGGTTCGCTCGCGGTCGGCCGTTCGTACCACACCGCGACGCTGTTACCCTCGGGCAAGGTACTGGTGGCGGGCGGTTACGGCAGCACCACTTTTCTCAACAGCGCCGAACTGTACGATCCTGCGGCGTACACGTGGAGCGTGGCCGGTGCTTTCACGACCGCGCGTGAATATCACACCGCAACGCTGTTGCCCTCGGGCAAAGTGCTGCTCGTGGGCGGCAGCAACACCTTCAGCGATCAACTCGACAGCGTGGAACTGTACGATCCAATCGCCAATTCCTGGGGTACGATCGCCGCACTCGGGACCGGACGGCACTGGCACACGGCGACCCTGCTGCCTTCGGGCAGGGTTCTGGTGGCCGGTGGAAGCACCGCCAGCAAATACCTCGCCGGCATCGAGCAGTTCGATCCAGGCACCGCCGTGAGGCCGTCGATACTACCCTCGCTCGGCAACCTCGATCCATTTGTGCTGCCGACCAGTCCATTGACCGCCAACTCGTCCGCCTCGAGCTACACCGGCAGCGGAGCGCTCGTCGCTACCGGCCTGCGTCCGATGGCGAGTGCCAGCAGCGGCGCGAGTAACGATTCGGCGAGCAACCTGCCCGTGTTCCAGATCCAAAGTATAGACAGCCAACAACAGCGTTTCATCCCCAACGACCCGTCCGTGGACTTCACCGACACGAGCTTTGCCAGCAGCGCGAACGCGCTGTCCGGTTTTCCCTTCGGGCCGATTCTGGTGCGTGTATGGGTGAACGGCGTGCCAAGCGCAGCGCGCTTGGCCACGCTTGAGTCGGACGAAATTTTCAAGAACGGTTTCGATCCGTAAGAAGATTTGAATCCGCAGGCGAATGACACGCAACGGTGTGGATTGATTTTGCGCAACACGCTCCTCGTCAACGTCACGCTATCAACGCTGTCATCACATCGGAAGCAACAAGCGCATCCGCGATATTGCGGATGCGCTTCCCGCGGCTTTCAGAGTTGATGAACCACATGGGTATAGCGAAGAAGTCGGTTCGATCAGGTTCACGCTAAACTACCTGCCCGTTTCGCGATACCCGCCGGATGCCCTCACCCGACCTCGCCCAGCACACGCCGCTGATGCGCCAATACTTCGCCGCCAAGGCGCAGTATCCGGACACGCTGGTGTTCTTCCGCATGGGCGATTTCTACGAATTGTTCTACGACGATGCGCGCCGTGCGGCGCGCTTGCTCGACATCACGCTCACGCAGCGCGGGCAATCGGCTGGCGCGCCGATTCCGATGGCGGGCGTGCCGTACCACGCGGCCGAAGGTTACCTCGCGCGGTTGATCAAACTGGGCGAGTCGGTCGCGATCTGCGAACAGATCGGCGATCCTGCACTCGCAAAAGGACTTGTCGAACGCAAAGTGGTGCGCGTGGTCACGCCCGGAACGGTGACCGATGAAGCCTTGCTCGAAGAGCGCCGCGACAATCTGCTGCTGGCCATCGCGGCGGGCAAGACGAATTACGGACTGGCCTGGATCGATCTTGCCGGCGGGCGCTTTTTGCTCAGCGAAGCCACCGATGCCGAGGCGCTGGCATCGGAACTGGCGCGACTCGCGCCTGCCGAAACGCTGATTGCCGAGGATGCGACATGGCCGGCATTCGTTGCCGCCCTGCCCGGCTTGCGCAAACGCGCGCCATGGCATTTCGATGCGCAAACCGCGCAGCGCCAGTTGTGCGCGTTCTTCAAGGTGCGCGACCTGTCCGGCTTCGGCTGCGAACACTCGTCGCTGGCCGTCGCCGCGGCAGGCGCGTTGCTCGGTTACGTGGAAGAAACGCAGAAGTCCGCGCTGCCGCATCTGTCGGGACTCGCAGTCGAAAATGCCGGCGACACGATCGCGCTGGATGCTGCGACGCGGCGCAATCTGGAACTGGACACTCACCCCAGCGGCGACATTCGCAACACCCTGCTTGGCGTCCTCGACGAATCCATCACGCCGATGGGCGCACGCGCCTTGCGGCGCTGGCTGCATCGGCCGCTGCGTGATCATGCGCTGCTCCGCCGACGTTATCAGGCCATCGATGCACTGATCGAGCAGCGTCGTTTCGAGAATCTGCGCGACGTGCTGCGCGGAATCGGCGACATCGAACGCATACTCGCGCGCGTTGCACTGCGCTCGGCGCGACCGCGCGATCTTTCGACCTTGCGTGACGGACTATCGTCAGCGCCGCAGTTACGCAAGGCGTTGGAGAGATGCGACTCGCCGTTGCTCACCGACTTGCTCGACCGCCTCGGCGAACATGCCGACACCGCACAACGCCTGGCGAACGCGATCCTCGAACAACCGCCGGCGCTGCTGCGCGACGGCGGCGTGATCCGTCCGGGATTCGATGCCGAACTCGACGAACTGCGCGCGCTGTCCACGAATGCCGATCAATTCCTCGTTGATCTGGAAGCGCGCGAAAAGGCCACGACCGGAATCGCGACACTGAAGGTCGGCTACAACAGCGTGCACGGTTACTACATCGAAATCAGCAAGGGGCAATCGGACAAGGCGCCGCCGCATTACACGCGACGACAGACGCTGAAGGGAGCCGAACGCTATATCACCGAAGAGCTCAAATCCTTCGAGGACAAGGTGTTGTCCGCGCGTGAACGCGCGCTGATGCGCGAGCGTGCGCTGTACGAATCGCTGCTCGATTTCCTCGGCGAACGTCTCGAACCGCTCAAACGCGCCGCAGGAGCGATGGCCGAACTCGATGTGCTCGCGAACCTCGCCGAACGCGCGGATGCGCTGAACTGGA
>JAFEEK010000511.1 GCA_018241165.1 Pseudomonadota bacterium | reverse complement strand
TCAATGAGTTCGTGGTCGGTGGCAATAAAATCCATTCGAATATCCCATGACTCTGGCGCGAGATTCGCAACCTCCTGAAAATGGTAACCGATGCCAACGAGAACCGGATGCGCGGGTCGAGCCAGGTCGCGCAGGAACGCGAAGCTGCGATCGTACCAGCCGCCGCCGCTGCCGAGCCGGTTGCCGCGGCGATCAAATCCAACCAGCGGCACCAGCACGACATCCAGATCTTTCGCCGTGAAATGTCGATCCTGCGCAACATCGGGTTCGGGAATGCCGAAGCGATTGGTTGCCAGCGTCGCGCCGGGCTGCCAGGGCGCGAAGCGCAGCGTGCCATCGTCAGACAGAATCGGCAGGCAATAGGTTTGGCCGCGCGAGCGCAGGCTGGCGAAGGCAGCGAGCAGCGGCATCTCGCCGCGCACTGCCCAATAGCCGGCAATGCGCGTATCGACAAGGAATTCCGGAAGCTGTTCCAGCGTCGCAGCCAATGCCGTGGCAGCCGCGATGCGTTCGCTGGCGGGCAATTGCGCACGCTGCGCGCGCAGGCGCTTGCGCCATTGGTCACGACCGGTGTCGCGATTCACGAGCCGCAATCGCGCCGAGAAAATAGGGCGCCCTCCGCGATGCCGTTGCACACCGAACGACCTTGATCCCTAGGATCAGGTGGGATGGCTCGCCGGTCGTCAGGCTTTCCGCTCATGGCGGACATGCACACGGACTCGAACACTGCCATCCCGGGGTCGTATATAGGAACAAGGCAATATGGTTGGATGCGCTATCGCACACCGCAGGGGACGCGGCATCATTTTACCGATGTTGCGAGCACGCCATCAAGCTTGGCGCGCAGCATTTGCAGATGTTGTGCCAAGGTGCCGTCGTTGGTGTCGCGGTTCTGGCGAAGCTGGATCAATTCGTGGGCGATGTTCAACGCGGCCATGACCGCGATGCGATCGACGCCCGCCGCGCGCGAGTGCTCGCGAATTTCGCGCATCTTGCCGTCGAGGTAACCGGCGGCGGCGATCAGGCCGGGCCGCTCTTCCGGAGAACAACCAATCAGGAACTCCCGATCCAGGATGCTGACAGCGATAGGTCCCTCGGCACTCAAGCGTTGTTCTCCAGCGAGCGCAGGCGCGCGATCATCGCCTCAACCCGGGTGCGCGCCTGTTCATTCTTGGCAAGCAAGTTGGAGCGTTCGGCGGCGAGTTGATCCTGACTCAGGCGCAGGCTGCGGTTTTCCTCGGCCAGCCGCCGGCACAGGTCCAGAAGGCGATCGATGCGACCGCTTACTTCATGCAGTTCGTTCAGGGCCGGATTGGCGTGTGACATGGCGTGGCACTATAGGTTGGCGCGGGCAGCCGGTCAACGCACCGTCAGCCGCGAGCGTGCCGGTGGACGGCTGCGCTCGAATTCGAGGATGAAGGTGAAGCACGATGCCGCGTCCAGCGGCACCGAAAGCCAGTGCCCCTGGATTTCGTCGCAGCCTTGCTCGTGCAGGTATTCGAGCTGTTCGAGCGTTTCCACGCCCTCGGCGACGACATCCAGACCCAGCGAATGCGCGATCGTGATGATGGTCTTGGTGATCGCTTCGTCGTCGGGATCGGTGGTGATGTCGCCGACGAAGCTGCGGTCGATCTTCAGGCGATCGATGGGCAGGCGCTTGAGGTAGCTCAGCGAGGAATAGCCGGTGCCGAAATCGTCGATCGCTATCGCGACACCGACGGCATGCAAGCGATCGAGCGTGTGGATGGCGCGCTCCGGGTTGGCCATCAGCACGCTCTCGGTCAGCTCCAGTTCCAGCCGCTGCGGTTCAAGCTGCGCCTCGGCGAGGATTTCGCACAGGCGCTGGGTGAGTTCGTCGCGCAACAATTGCAGGGCGGACAGATTGACCGACATGGTGATGCCGGACAGCCCGCGATCCTGCCAATCGCGCAATTGCAGGCAGGCGCGATACAGCACGAATTCGCCGATACGCTCGATCAGGCCGGCCTCTTCGGCGAGCGGGATGAACACGCTCGGCGGCACCGAGCCGAACTCCGGGCTGTTCCAGCGCAACAGTGCTTCGGTACCGGTGATGCGGCCTTCATCGAGGGCGAGCATCGGCTGGTACACCAGGCTAAGTTCGCCGCGCTCCAGCGCAAGGCGCAGGCCGCCGAGCATGCTCGCGCGCTGGCGCGTGATCGCGTCCATCTCCGACGTGTACACCTGGTACATGTTGCGGCCCTGTTCCTTGGCCTGGTACATCGCCGTGTCGGCGAACTTGAGCAGGTCCGTTGGCACCTGGGCATGATCCGGATACATGCTGATGCCGATCGAAGGCGAAACCACGACTTCCTGGCCGCTGTCCAGGACCAGCGGGGTCGTGAACAGGTCGAGCATGTCGCTGGCGACGCGTTGCACCTGATCGATGTGCTGCACGTCCTCGAGCACGACGGTGAATTCATCGCCGCCCAGGCGCGCCACCGTGGCTGACTCGTTGACCTTCGCGCACAGGCGCTCGCCGACCGCCTTGAGCACGCGATCGCCGGCGGCATGGCCCATCGAGTCGTTGACGTGCTTGAAGCGATCCAGGTCGAGGAACAGCACTGCCACCTTGCGTGACGTGCGTCGTGCGCGGATCACCGCGTGGGCGAGGCGCTCGCCGAGCAGGGTTCGGTTCGGCAGGCCGGTCAGCGTGTCGTAGTTGGCGAGATAGCGCAATTCCTGCTCGGCGCGCTTGCGGTCGGTGACGTCGTTCATGACGCCGACATAGTTGGTGACCTGTCCGGATTCGTCGCGGACCTGGCTCAGCTCGAGCCAGGCCAGGAAATCCTCGCCATCGCGACGGCGCTGCCACAATTCCCCGCGCCAATGGCCATTGCGCTTGAATGCCTCGCGCATCGAACGATAGACTTCAGCCGGATACTTGGCGCTGTTGAGCATGTGCGCCGGCTGGCCAATGCACTCGGCTTCGGTATAACCGGTCATGCGGGTAAACGCACGGTTGAGCGAAACGAAGCGGAAATCAAGGTCGGTTACCGTCACCGCTTCGTTCATGCTGTCGATCACTTCGCCCGCGATGCGACGCTCAAGGGCGGCGCTGCGCGCATCGGTGATGTTGTGTGCCGTGCCGCAAATGCGCAGGGCGCGGCCATTGGCATCGCGGTCCACGACCTTGCCGCGCGACAACACCCAGGTCCATTCACCTTGCGCGTTGCGGACACGGTGCTCGGACTCGAAATGTTCGGTACGCCCGGCCATGTGGTCGTACAGGCGCTTTTCCACCTGTGGCAGATCATCCGGATGCACGGCTTGTTGCTTCCAGTCGTCCTGGGCCAGCGATTCTTCGTGCTGCCCGCCCAGCAACTGGTCGTCGCCGATCCGGTACATCTGCCCGCGATTGACGTCCCAGTCCCAGAATTCGTCGCCCGAACCCCACAGCGCAAGGCGCAGGCGATCCTCGCGCTCGCGCAACTCGCGGGCGTGGCGCGCTTCACGCTTGCGCCGCAGCCGGTGCGCGATCCATATCCCGAACAGCGCGGCGGCGGCCAGCGCAAGGTACACAGTCTTCATCGCCTGCGTCGCCCACCACGGTGGCAGCACGCGCAGACTCAAGCTGGCAGGGTTCGGGTTCCAGACTCCATCCGCGTTTGCGGCGCGCACCCGAAACGTGTAATCGCCCGCCGGCAGGTGCGGGTAAACCGCCGCATGGCGCGTGCCCGCATCAATCCAGGCCGGATTGAATCCGTCGAGCTGGTAGGTAAAGCGGTTATGCGATGGTTCCTGGAAATCCAGCGCTGCGAACTCGAAGCGCACGACCCGCTCGCCCTGCTGCATGGTCACCCCGGACGCCGTAGCTGCCAGGTCGGGAGAATTGTTGTCGCCGAGACGTACCGAAGTGATAACCACGGGCGGTTCGTACAGGCTATGCGCAATCGTGCGGGGATTGAACAAGTTGATGCCGTGAACCCCTCCGAACACCAGATCCCCGTTGGGGCGCATTGCCGCGGAGCCAGCATTGAACTCGCGACCCTGCAGGCCATCGCGCCCGGTGAAGAACATGAAGGCGCCCATGTTTGGCAGATACGCAGCGATACCGCGATCCGTACTCAGCCAGATTTCATGATCGGAATCTTCGAGGATGCCCGAGATCATCAGGCCTGTGGTGTCGCCGCGCACGGCGACGTGTTCAAAACGGATATCGCGGCCCGCACGCGTGTCGACCTTGTCCAGGCCATTTTGCGTGCCGACCCACATCGTTCCATCGCTGGCATGCAGGAAGCTGCGCACCGTGTTGTCCGACAACGAAGCGGAATCGCCTTTACTGTGCCGAAAACTCTGCATGCGGGCATTGGCCGGGTCGAACACGGACACGCCGTCCGTGGTTCCGATCCATACGCGCTGCTGCGAATCCGTGGCAAGCGCGAGCACGATGTCGCCGGCCAGGCTGCCAGGATCGTTGCTGCGGTGCCGGAAGGCCTCCCAGCGTTCCGGCGCGCCGGCACTGGCAGGGTGCCAGCGCACCAGGCCGTCGGCGTACATGCCAAACCAGACATCGCCATCCGGGCCAGTCGTGATCGTGCGTACCGGGTGGCCGAGCAGGGAATTGCCCGCATTGCCGTTCAGTGCAATCGGCGTGGCCGTGCGTTTGCGCGGATCGAAATGGAACGCGCCACGACTGGTGCCAACCCAAAGACTGCCATCCGCGGCGGGCGCCAGGGCGAAGATGACCGCAGTCGGGTACATCGAATCCGTGGGTGCGGAAACGGGTGACGCAAACAGGCCGTCGAAATATTCATAGGTGTCGAGGACGGGATCGTAGCGCTTGAGACCGTCGCCGCCTGTTCCCAACCACAGACGGCCGTTGGCGTCCGTTGCGATTGCGCGGATGTTGTTGCCGGTCTGGTCGCGATTCGGCGCCAGATCGGCCACAAACCGGAACGTGGCGCCTTCGGGAATCACGGTGGAGACGCCATTGATCATGCCGCCGACCCACATCAGGCCCGATCGATCCACGAACAGCGTGTTGACGTAGTCGTCCGGCAACGACCCGCGCATGCTGCGGTCGTGGCGCAGGGTTTCGACGGATCCGCTGGCCGGATCGTAGATGACAACGCCCTTGCCGAAGATCGATAGCCACAGGCGGCCACGACGATCGCGCGCCATGGCATGCACCTGCATCGCGCTGGTATCGGCACTGGGCCACAGCCGTTGCGCGGCGCCCGTGGCCGGGTCGATGCGGAACAGGCCGCCGCTGCCTGCGGCGAAGACGCTGCCATCCGTTTCGACCCGCACGCTCGATGCATGCGCCAGAATGGTGTTGGCGATGGGTATTGCCACGTTTGATTTCGGTGCGAAACGCAGCAATCCGGCGGTCGTCGCCGCCCAGACCGTGCCGTCGCCGCCGATCGCGAATTCGGACACGCCCGGCGCCGGCGCGCTGGCCGGCAGGTGAAATACTTCACGGCGCTTGCCGCTGGCCGGATCCATCAATTCGATGCCGGCGGCGGTTCCTACCCACAGGCCGCGCGTGGAATCGAACTTGAGGGCGCCGATTGAATCGCGCGGGGACGCTTCCGTGGTGCTGATTTGCGAGCGTGCCTGGATCCGCAGGGAGGAAGTATCCAACGCGACGAGGCCGCGATTGACCCCGCCAATCCACAGCTGTCCCTGGGCATCCTGCGCGATGGCGGTGATGAAACTGTCGGGCAGCGACTCGGGGTCGTCCGGCAGGTGGCGGAACAACTTGTAGTTGTAGCCGTCGTAGCGCTGCAGCCCGGACTGTGTACCGAGCCACAGATATCCGGTCCGGTCCTGGAACAGGGCCGTCACGTCTTGCGACACCAGATCGCGAGCGCTGCCGATCTCGTCGAAGAAATAGCGTCTTTCGCTGGCATGGCCTGCCGTGGCCAGCACAGTGGCGAAAAACACAAGCCACCTGCCGATGGCCTGAAGTCCCCTCGCTAACGGCATAGACGGTACACTGGAAAGATACGGACATTCGGATGATAGGGTTGCGACAGCGCGCAGGCAACCGCCACTTGGCATGTGGCGCGCCTGCTAGAATGCACCGGGCAACAATCGGGTTTGGACCGGAGCGTCATGATTGAATCCAGGGAATTCGCCCGTCGCCGCCAGCAATTGATGCGCATCGTCGGCAGCGACGGCATCTGCATCGTCCCCGCCGCGCCGGAGCGGGTGCGCAACAATGACAGCCACTATCCGTACCGGCAGGACAGCGATTTCCACTACCTGACCGGTTTCGCCGAACCCGAAGCCGTGCTGGCGCTGATTCCGGGCCGCGAACATGGCGAAGCGATCCTGTTCTGTCGCGAACGCGATCCGGAACGCGAGGCCTGGGATGGCGCGCGTGCCGGCCAGGAAGGCGCCGTTGCCGATTTCGGCATGGACGACGCATTCCCGATCGCCGACATCGACGACATCCTGCCCGGCATGATCGAAGGCCGGTCGCGGGTTTACTACCACTTCGGCCGCGATACCGAGTTCGACGTCCAGCTCATCGGCTGGGTCAATCGCGTGCGCGCGCGCGTCAAGCAGGGCGCACGCGCTCCGCACGAATTCGTCGCGCTGGGCCATATCCTGCACGACCTGCGCCTGTTCAAGACGCGCGATGAACTGCGCGTCATGCGCAAGGCGGCGCAGATCGCCGCCACTGCGCACGTGCGCGCGATGCGCGCGGTGCGGCCGGGCATGAACGAGCACGAAGTCGAGGCCGAGCTGCTGCACGAGTTCCGCCGTCGCGGCGCGGTGGCGAGTTACGAGCCGATCGTCGGCGGCGGCGCGAACGGCTGCGTGCTGCATTACCGCGCCAACAACGCGCCGTTGAAGGACGGCGACCTGTTGCTCGTGGACGCCGGCGCCGAATACGAATGCTATGCGTCGGACATCACGCGCACGTATCCGGTGAACGGCAGGTTTTCGCCCGAGCAGCGCGCGCTGTACGAACTTGTGCTCGCGGCACAGAATGCGGCGATCGAACAGGTGCGTCCGGGTAGGCCGTTCGGTGCGTATCACGATGCCGCCGTGCGCACGCTCACGGCCGGACTGATCAAGCTCGGCCTGCTCAAGGGCGGACTCGACAAGAACATCCGCGAACAGACCTACCGCAAGTTCTACATGCACAAGACCGGGCATTGGCTTGGCCTGGACGTGCACGACGTCGGCGACTATCGCGTCGACGGCGAGTTCCGCGAACTCGAGCCGGGCATGGTGGTCACGGTCGAGCCGGGTCTGTACATCGCGCCGAATGCGAAAGGCGTCGCCTCGAGGTGGCGCGGCATCGGCATCCGCATCGAGGACGACGTGGTGGTCACCAAGGGCGATCCGGAAGTCATTACCACCGCCGTGCCGAACGATCCGGATGCGATCGAGGCGTTGATGGCGGCGGCACGCAAGTAGCGGACGCGAACATGCGCAGGATGTGCCTGACGATCGTTGCCTTGCTTGCATGCGGTGCGAGCCACGCCGCCACCGTGCCGGTGCATTTCGGCCTGTTCGGCAACGTGCATGTCGCTGCGCCAACCGGTGAGCCGAAACGCGCCATCGTGCTCATCTCGGATTCGAAGGGATGGGACGCACGCGCCGAGGCGCTGGCAACCGCACAAGCCGATGCTGGCGCCTTCGTGCTCGGCATCGACCTGCCCGCGTACCTGGCGCAGATGGAATCCATCGATGCGAAATGCTCGTTTCCGGCC
>JAFEEK010000510.1 GCA_018241165.1 Pseudomonadota bacterium | reverse complement strand
TCGCCACGCGCGCGCGCCTGCAAGACGCCGTGATGAGTCCCACGCCCGCGCTCGGCACGCCGATGCTGGCCTTGCTCGCGGCACTGCTCGGTGGCCTGGCCTGGCTCGCAATGAAACTGAAAGTCGCAAGCCACCCTCGCCGCTGATGCGAGGAGAAGCGTCGTCGCGGATCGCACTTTTCGCGGCGGCGTTCATCGCAACGACCAATCTCTTCTCGATTCCCTGGAGAAAGCGTCATGACCCGTCTTCCACTTCGCATTTTTGCTTTCGTTTTGGCGGCCCTGTTCGGTGCCGAGACGCAAGCTGCCGTCTTCATCGTTGGCACCGGCAGCGGCTGTACCCATAGCACGATTTCGGCGGCGCTCACCGCTGCTCACGACTCGGGCGGCATCGCAACCGTGCGCATCACGCGTTCGCTGGCCTACAGCGGCCAGGCGCTCATCGTCAACGCCACGCAGGAACTCACCATTGAAGGCGGCTATGCCACCTGCGATCAGGCTAGTCCGGATACCACGAACACGGTCATCAGCGCTAGCGGCAGCACGTCGGGCCATGTGTTCAACATCTTCGCATCGACCAGTGTCGTGATTCATTTGCGTCGCCTTGAGATCCGCGACGGTCTTGGTGCGGGCCCCGGCATCAGTGGTGGCGGCATTTACTTTGCAGGTGACGGCGTTCTCGAAATCACCGACAGTCTCGTCACGAACAACACCTCCGCTTACGGCGGCGGCATCGCTGCGTACGGCACCGGCACGAACGCAGCGCTGAAAATTGGTGCAAATACCATCATCAGCCACAACAGCGCTGGTCTTGGCGGTGGCGTATATGCGAAAGATATCCAGGTGTCGATGATGGCTGCTGGCAGCAGCATCCTGCTCAACCAGGCGCCGGGCAGCAACAGCGCTAACGGCTACGGCGGCGGCCTGTACCTTGAGGCCGACGATCAGCCCCTCTACGCTTTCATCGGTAGCGGTGCGCCTTTATTTGGCGCGATCTACGGTAACACCGCGCAGTATGGCGGCGGGGTGGCTGTAAAAAGCACCGGCAGCAACACTGCGGAATTGCAACTGTTTGCCACCGACCCCAATCTCCCGGCCTATGTCGGTTTCAATTCTGCATCGGTGAAGGGCGGTGGCATCTATGCCACCAACGCCAAAGCCAATGTGCGCGCGTGGAACGCCGTATTGGACAACAACCTCGCGCCCAACGGCGCTGCGGCATACATGGCTTCGAGTTCCAAGCTGTATGTCAACTATGCGGAAATGCCGGCCGCTGCGGTCGCGTGCCCAGTTGGCACGGCATGCGCGCGCATCACCAACAACTACGCCGATGGCAACCCGGGATCGATCATCTACGGCGAAAGCGGCACGACTATCCAATTCGGAGACCCGCCGGAAACCGTGCTTGCTGATGCGCGCGGTGGCGCCATGATCCTTGGAAACACCGGCACATCGGTGTTCGGAGGATCCGCAAACACGGCCATCTACCGTTCGGTCGTCGGCAGCAACACCACAAGCCAGGAAGTCATCAAGGTGTCCGACAAGCCGCTGTATCTTGTCGATTCCACCATCGCAGGCAACACCATCGGCAGCGGCAGTGCGATCGTGCGTGCCGCGAACAGCGATGTCACCATCCAGCGCTCCATCTTGTGGCAGCCGGGAAGCACATCGCTATCGCAAAGCGGAGGCTCGTTGACAGTGCAAACATCAGACGCCAGCGAGAACACCAGTCTCGGCGGCATTTTGGCTGCCGAGACCTACGATCCGCGCTTTGTCGATCCGGCGCACAACGACTACAGCTTGCGTGCTGGATCCGTGCTTATCGATTACGCGTCCGTGTACGCTACAAATGACCGCGATGCCGTCGGCAACCGGCGTAACGTCGACTTGCCCAATCGTGATTTTTATGGGAAGCGCGATATCGGCGCGCTGGAGCGTCAGGCGGTGCAACCGCTGGTGTTGAACTCGGACATCGATACCGATTTGCGGCTGTGGGACGTAGAGACCTCTGGCGTAAGCACGCGCGACAGCACGAAAAGCGTGAGCGGGCCGTCCGGATCGGGATCGGTGCACATCACTCGCACCAATGTTGCGGAGAGCGAAGCAACACGCGGTCTGTCGCAATGCATTCATTTGCCAGCCAATGGTACCTATGCGCTCAATGGTTGGGGGCGCGGCACCAGCACGGGCCCCATCGTCAATCCGATCGCCGGTGACCATGCGGAACTGTACTGGGAATATCGCCAGGACAGCAATGAAAACTGCACGCAAGGTTCCGTTTTTGCTTCCGGAACACTCACGCTTTCCTCGACGAGCAGTTGGGCGCGCCCGGCGCAACCGGTCCTGATTCCAGTAAACCAATTATTTGCTCCCTATTCGCCCACGATCAAGATTTACCTCGTGGCCAGAGAAAAGGGATCTGTCGTGGGTGGCGGCGCTCAGCCCAACGCGACTGCGGTGAACACCACCGACGCCTGGTTCGACGGCATCACGCTCGACTACATCGGCGACACGATTTTCAAGGACGGATTCGAGTAAACAATGGGCGTCAGTTCCTTGTCGCCGTCATCGCGCGTATGCGATCCAGGCTCAGCGCTTGGCTCGCCGATGGCGGCGGCAAGCCGGCGCGCTGGCAATACGCGGCGAAGCGCGGATCGTTGCGAAAGCGCAGCAACAGTGGGTCGTACAAAAAGTAAGCGATTGCAAAGCCGTCGCCGTCCCAGTCGCGTTGCAGCCATTCGAAGGTCTTGTCGGCGTCGCCGCGCAAGGCATAAACGCGTGCGATTGCGTAAGCGCCGCCCTTGCCCTTGCCTTTGGCATCGGTCAGACGCTGCAACGCCGCATCGGCTGCCTTGCGATCACCGCCGATCTGCAAAGCGAGCGCGCGAGCGCGATCGCGCCAATGACCTTGTGAAATGGCTGTGGCCGCGGCCAATGCCCCGTCTGCATTGCCGCGCAGGACGGCCAATCTGCTGCGTTCGTCGGCGTACCAGTCGGCTTGGTCCGGTTGCAATTCGGCAGCGATGCGCAGGTTCGCCTGCGCCTCGTCCAACTGGCCGATACTGGCCTGCAATCGGGCCAGATACACGCGGGCGAATGCACCCAGAGGATCGCCGTCAATGTCCTTGCGCCGTTCGACGATAGCCTCGTTCACGCGTCCGAGGGTAGACAACAATGTGCTGATCCCGCCATGCACGGGATCGGTTTCCGGCACCAGCGCCAGTGCAACGTGGAACTCCGCGAGTGCGCCGTCCCAATCGTGATTGGCCATGCTGAGCCAGTAGGCACGGATGGCGTGCGCCTGGCCGAAGTTGGGCTGCAGGCGCAACGCCGTTTCTATTTCCTCGCGCGCCTGCGCATAGGCGGTGCGCGCCGCTTCGCCATCGAGTCGGTCGCGGGCATAGTCCGTGCGCATGAATCCCAGCCACGACCAGGCCTGGGCATAAGCTGGATCGATTTGCGTGGCTTGCGAGAATGCCTCGATGGCCTTTTGCGGATCCGGGCCTTGCATCATTGACGTACCGCGCAAATACGCGTTGTACGCTTCGAGATTGCCGCTGCTCGGGCGCCCGGTGTGGACCGCACCGGGCATGGCGTGCAGCAATTTCACCTGCAACGCACCGGCTACGGCGAGCGCGATTTCGTCCTGCAGGGCGAACAGGTCCTTGTAAGGCCGGTCGAACTTCTGCGTCCACACCGTGCTACCGTCGACCACGCGATTCAATTCGATGCTGACGCGAATGGTGTCGCCGTCGCGGCGCACACTGCCTTCGACCAAGTGTGATACGCCAAGCTTGGCGCCGATCGCACGGGCGCCTTCGCGGCTGTCGCGAAAAGAAAATGAAGAGCTGCGCCCGATCACGCGCAGCGCATCGTATTGCGACAAGGTGTTGATCAGATTCTCCGCAATGCCATCGGCGAAATACTGCTGGCTCGCATCGCCCATTGCATTGGCCAGAGGCAGTACTGCAACGCTTTGAGTTTCGATCGGCGCGGTTTGCGTCGGCGGCAGGTGTGACCAGAACTTCCAGCCGGCGGTGGCGATCGTCAGCAGCAACGCCAACATCAAGGCCGCGTAACGCCAACCGCGCGTTTTTGGCGGCGCGACGGGTTCGTGCTCGATCGACGCCGTCGGCGATGCGCCAAGCGCCGAAAGCTGTGGCGCAGGCTCGGAATCCAGCGCGCGCGCGGCCTCGGCATCGCGCTGCGCACGCCATT
>JAFEEK010000050.1 GCA_018241165.1 Pseudomonadota bacterium | reverse complement strand
GGCGCGGTCGGTCATGTCCTGCAAGTCCGGCTGCTGGGTGGTGTTCTGCAGCGGGATCACCCACTTGCCGGCGAGCCCGCGATCCTTGGCCGACTGCGCGGCGGCAGCGATGTCGGCATCCGACAAGCCGGCCAGCCTGGCCTTGTCGTCGACGACCAGCGCACCGGCCTTGGCTGCCGCCAGCAACTTGTTGTTGAACGCGGCTTCGAGCGAGGCTTCCTCGGTGTTCAGGGTCTTGAGTTTGGCTTTGTCCTCTGCGGACAGCTTGGCGCCGGCATGCACGAACTGCGCGTGCACGACGTCGACCAGGCGCAGCGCTTCCGGATCCAGTTTCAATTTCGCGCGTTCGTTGTAGACGGCATCCACGCGCGCAAAGAGCTTGTCGTTGAGATGAATCGCGTCGGCCAGCTCGCTCAGCTTCGGCGCCACGTCTTCCTGAACTTTTTGCAGGGTGTCGTCGGTGTTCGCGCCGGCCACGCCATTGAATGCGGGCATCACGCGCGTGAGCAACTCGCCGGATTTTTCCAGCGCGACGTAGGTGTTCTCGAAGGTCGGCGGCGCCGGATTATTCGCAATGCCTTCGGCTTCGGCGAGCTGCTGGCGAATGCCTTCCTCGATCGCCGGCTGGTAGTCGGCGTCGGTGATCTTGTCGAACGGCGGCGCAAGGAACGGCAGGGTGCTGGCGCTCATGAACGGATTGACGTGTGCCGGCGCGGGCGCGGCGGCGGCCTTGGCCGGCTCGGATTTGTGCGGCGCTGGCGCGCAGGCGGCGAGCACCGTGGTCATGGCGAGAGGAAGCAGACGAATTCGGAACATGGCAAACACTCCAGGAAAAATTCGCAGGGAAAAAGGAACAAACGCACGCGCAATCAAGCTGCCTTGACGTCGCGCAAGGTCCAATGCGCACCGATGAGAAGATCCATGCGGTGTTTGAGCACCACATGCGGCAGATTGGTGGTTACCAGCACGTCCGTATGCATGTCGGCCTGTTCGACCGCAACCGTGGCTTGCGGATCGCTGGCGCCCAGCGCCGGATCGACCGCATCGGGATCGGGCTGCATCGCGCGCCAGCGCCGCCACAGGGTCGGCTCACGCAGCGCCGATTGCAACAAGCTCGCGAAACCTTCGGGCGAATTGCCCTGGAACGAAAGCTCGTTGATCCGGCCGCGCGCGCGCGCCAGATCGTCGATGGACAGGTAATAACGCTGTGCCGGCATGAAAAGCTCCTCGGGCGGCCTGCAAGTCTAGCAGAGGCCCTTGACGAACAAGCCGTGACTTTCGGCCTGTCGGGCGGATACGATCGCCTCGATCGCTGCGCGCAACCGCGGTGCCAGCGCAGATGGATCGGGCGCTTCGGCAAACGGAAGGGTGCCCAGGCATGGCACTGGCAGCAAGCGGCGCAAGGTTGCGACATTCTCTTCTGGCCGGGCCATCCCCGGATCGACACGATTGCCGATCCAGCCAACCAGTTCGCAGCCGTCGTCGCCGATCGCACGCGCCGTGAGTTGCGCGTGATTGAGGCAGCCCAGTTTCAATCCGACCACCAGGACCACCGGCAATCGCAGCGATTGCGGAATGGCATCCGCCAGCAAGGAATCCGACAACGGCGCGAGCCAGCCGCCGACGCCTTCGACGACGACGAAATCCGCGTGCGCCGCAAGGCGCGAAAACGCCGCCGCGATTGGCGCCATCGTCACCTGCGTTGCCGCAGCCGCGATATGCGGCGACACCGGTTCGGCGAATGCGAACGGATTGCAGTCGGCGTATTCGGGCTTCGGGTCGCTGGCGGCGATCAAGGCGAGTGCGTCGTCGTTGCGCAAGCCGTCCGGCGTCATCGCGCAACCGCTGGCAACGGGCTTCATGCCGGTCGCGCGCAAGCCTGCAGCGCACAGCGCGCGCAGCAACGCACAGGAAACGAAAGTCTTGCCGATGCCGGTGTCGGTGCCGGCGATGAAGACGGCACCTGTCACGCGCCGCTCGCAGGCAAGCGCGCAAACCGGGCGCCATAGCACCGCCGAATCAGCATCCCCAACAGCACGTTGAGCGCATAGGCGAAACCTGGTGCGGAAAATTCGAACACGCTTTGCATCGGCAAGCCACGCGCCAGAACGATGGAAACCAGGCTGATCGACACGTGGCCGCACCAGGCCATACGCCGCATGCGCGTGAAAATGCGCTCGCCCGCATCCAGACCGATGCGATCCGCGTTGTGCAATGCATGCGTGTAGAGCAGCACGAACACGAATCCGATCGCAGCAAAACCGATGCCGAACACGGTGTACGCGGTGCGTAACTCGTCCAGATTTTGCAGCAACTCGACGCTGCCGTCCGACAGCCAGCCGCCGCTCCAGGCCATCAACGCTTGTGCGAACAGCATGCGCATCGGGTAGACGAAGATCAGCACGATGAAGACCAACAGCAGACTCAGGCCCAGGCTCACGTCGTCTTCGAGGTCGTAATGGCGACTCCAGTTGCGGTGCGTGAGCCAGATGCGCGAGATCAGCGCAAAGCAGACCACGAACGTCGGCAAGCCGTGCAAGGCCAGCATCATCTCCGCGACCGTGGCGGGCACATGACCCACCGCAATCACGACGAGGGTAACCGCAAACGCGAACGACGCATCGACAAAACCCTCGAGGCGCGTCGGCTCGCGGCGGCGGACGCGCATCGCGTCATGCAAAGAGTTGGACATGCTGACAACCCTCCAGATCTTCGCGCAGCATAGGAGGATCGATGTACGAAGCATAGTCGACGCTGGAGTAGAATGCCGAAACTTCCAATACCATCGAATCGATGTTCGCTGCCGCCACCCTGCAATCCGAAGACAAGCCGGGGCAATATGCCGAACTCGCCGAACAGGCGCTCGCCCTGCTGCACGGCGAGCGCGACCGCATCGCCAATGCGGCGAACCTTGCAGCGCTCGTCTATCACGCGCTGCCGGACATCAACTGGGCGGGTTTTTATTTCTACGACGGCAACGAACTGGTGGTCGGCCCGTTCCAGGGCCAGCCGGCCTGCGTGCGCATCGCGCTCGGCAAGGGCGTGTGCGGAACGGCCGCGACGACGCGGCAAACCCAGCTCGTGCGCGACGTGAATGCGTTCGACGGACACATCGCCTGCGACTCGGCCTCGCGTTCGGAAATCGTCGTGCCCCTGTTCGACGGCGACCGATTGATCGGCGTGTGGGATGTCGATAGCCCGAAGCTGGCACGTTTCGACGACGCCGACCGCATCGGCATGGAAGCGCTGGCTGGTATATTCGTCGATTCCGTGCGCGGTACGCGATGATGGCTGGCAAAGACGACAACAAGATCCGCAACGTCGGGCCGAAAGGCGCGGCATGGTTGCGCCAGGTCGGCGTGCGCACCCAGGACGATCTTGTGCGCGTCGGGCCGGTCGATGCATTCATGAAGGTCAAGCGCGCCGGCTTCCGGCCCAGCCTGAACCTTTTGTATTCGCTCGCCGGCGCGATCGAGAACTGCCACTGGGCCGAACTCTCCGACGAGCGCAAGCGTGCGCTGGTGGCGGGCGC
>JAFEEK010000509.1 GCA_018241165.1 Pseudomonadota bacterium | reverse complement strand
TGCCGTACTTCTCGCCGCCCTTGCCACGGCGGCGCTGCTTGAGCGCGATGCGTTCGCGTGGAACACCGAGCGCCTCGCCCGCCGCGCGCACCAGTTCGCGCCAGCGCGTGCGCGCGAGGTCTTCGTCGATGCTTGCCGGCGCGGCGTATTCCTGGATGTGCAGCCGATCGCCGTAAATGTCGATCGCGGCGGCGTATTCGGGCAGGTCGGCATCGTAGACGCGCCAGCATTCCACGCCTTCGCGCTGCGCCTGTTTGCGCAGATGGCGAAAATTCTTCTCGATGCGATTCTTGACCATCTGCGCACCGGGCGACAGCGGCTTCGGCTCGGGCTTCGGCGCATCGGCGGCAGCAATGTCGATGTTGAGCAGCGTGCATTCGATCGCGCCGTTGTAGAGTTTGTAGCGCTTGTCGGCGCGCAATCCCAACGCATGACCGTGCGCTTCGTCCGCGGCGATGACGCTGGCGCGCCAGCCGGAAAATTCCGTTTTCAGTTTCATGCCGAGCAGTCGATACAGCGCGATCACGTCCGCGTCGTCGCCCATGCGTTCGCCGTAGGGCGGATTGGTGATGACCAAGCCCGGCGATTCCAGCTCATGCGGACGATGCAAATGTTCCAGCGACTGCCGGCCCAATTGAATGAATCCGGACAGTAGCGCTTCCTGCGCATTGCGCCGCGCCTCGTTGAGCACGGTCGGATTTTCGTCGAAGCCGAAGAACACCGGCCGCAGCGACTGCAATCCCGCCGAGGCGCGCGCCTTGGCAGCATCATGCAGCGTTTTCCACAATTGCGCATCGTGGCCGCGCCAGCCGAGGAATCCCCACTGCGTGCGGCGCAAACCCGGCGCGGCGTCAGCGACCATCAGCGCCGCTTCGATCGGCAGCGTGCCGGAGCCGCACAGCGGATCGACAAGGCCGCCGCCGCCCGCGTAGATTTGCGGCCAACCCGCGCGCAGCAGCATCGCCGCAGCGAGGTTTTCCTTGAGCGGCGCAAGGCCCGCGCCCTTGCGGTAGCCGCGCTGATGCAGCGGCGCGCCGGACAGATTGATGCCCACGATCGCCTTGCCACGGCGCAAGACGAGGTTCACGCGCAGACCAGGATTCTCGGTGTCAACGTTCGGACGCTCGCCGGTCGCCTCGCGAAACGCATCCACGATGGCGTCCTTCACGCGCAGCGCGGCGTATTGGCTGTGCGTGATTCCGGATGTCGCGCCGACGGCATCGACCGCAAAGCTCGTGGCGATATCCAGATGTTCGCGCCAGTCGATTGCGCGCGCGCCGGTGTACAGCGCATCGCCGTCTTCGACGGGAAACTCGGCAATCGGCATCAGTACGCGACTGGCCAGGCGCGACCACAGGCAGGCGCGATAGCCCGCGTCGAGTTCGCCGGAGAAATGAACGCCGGCCAAAGCCTCGCGCACGTCCGCCGCGCCGAGCGCCTTCAACTCATCGACGAGCAGGTATTCGAGGCCCTTCGGACAACTGGCGAAGAATTCCATCACGCAAACTGCCGCAAAAATCGTGCGAAGGTCTCGGCGACGAAATCCACATGCGCCGACAGGCGATGATCGTCGCGCACCAGCGCGATTTCGTCCTCGCGCGCACGCGCGAACGCGATGGCCTCGTCCACCGGGCACAACTCGTCGCCCCAGCCATGCACGAGTGTCGTCGGCACCCGCTTCGCATCGAAACGCCGCGCATAACCTGGAATCGCAACGGGCAAGGCCATCAGGAACAGGCCGACACAGTTCACCTGCATCGACGCAAGCCCGGAAACGAACGCGCCCATGCTCGATCCGGCCAGGATCACCGGCGCGTCTTTCGGCGCGTGTTCGAGAAGACGCGCGATACGCTCGTCGATGCGACGCACGTCGCCGGAGGCGTCCAGATCGCGGTAGTCCGGACGCGCGCTGGCAAAGCCGAGCGGCTCGGCGATCGCGGCGAGCGCACTGACTTTGGTGGCATCCGGACTGCTGTGCAGGCCGTGCGAAAGAATGAGGAAGGGCTTCATGCGACAATTATCGCATGCCACTTGATTTGCCCCCGGACCTGCCGATCCACGACCAACCGCTGTCCTACGTCGCGCGGCTGGCGAAGCGCCCGCTGTCGGCGATCGATCTGGTCGTGATCCATTGCACCGAATTGCCGGACATGGCGATGGCGCGCGAATTCGGCGAGCGCATCCACTACGCGAAATCGCAGACCGGCAACAGCGGGCACTACTACATCGACACCGACGGCACGATCTACCGCTACGTGCCGGACGATCGCGTCGCCAACCACACCTACGGCTACAATCCGCGCTCGATCGGCATCGAGTTGTCGAACATCGGGCGCTATCCGCACTGGGGCGATAGCCGGCATCAGGACTGGACGGTTGCCTACACCCAAGCGCAGATCGACGCCCTGCTCGCGCTTTTGCGCCAACTGAAGCACGAACTTCCGAATCTGAAATTCATCGCCGGCCACGAAGACCTGGACACGCGCCTTGAAGCGGCCAGCGACGACCCGCACGTGATGCTGCGGCGCCGCCAGGACCCCGGACCGCTGTTCCCATGGCAGGACATCGTGCCTGCCAGTGGTCTCGAACGTTTGAAGCCTTAGGAATTTCCATGTCCACTCCCATCGTCGGCGAACTGATCGACCTGTTGCAGCTCGAACGCCTGGAAGAAAACCTGTTCCGCGGCCAGAGCCGCGACATTGGCACCAAGTATGTGTTTGGAGGCCAGGTGCTCGGGCAGGCGCTGTCGGCGGCGCAACGCACGGTCGATCCATCGCGCGCGGTGCACTCGCTGCACGCGTATTTTTTGCGTGCCGGCGACGTCGAAGCGCCGATCGTTTTCGAAGTGGACCGCGCCCGCGATGGCAAGAGCTTTTCCGTGCGCCGCATCATCGCGATCCAGCATGGCGAGACCATCCTCAATGCCGCCGCCTCGTTCCAGATCGACGAACCCGGCGTCGAGCACCAGCTGAGCATGCCCGACGTGCCGCCGCCGGAAGACCTGAATCCGCCGGAACCGATTCCACCCGAAGAACTCGCCAAGCTGCCGGTCAAGGCGCAGCGCTGGCTGGCGCGCAAGGGACCGTTCGAGTTTCGGCCAGTCTACCCGCGCAACGAGTTGAAGCCCGCCAAGCGGCCGCCGTTCCAGCAAATCTGGTTCCGCCTCGCCGGGCGCGCGCCGGACGACGCCACTCTGCATCGCGCGATGCTCGCGTATGCCTCGGATTTTCATCTCATCGGCACGGCCACGCTACCGCACGGGATTTCGTATTTGCAGCACAACGTGCAGATGGCGAGCCTGGACCACGCGATCTGGTTCCATCGCCCGTTCCGCGTCGACGACTGGCTGCTCTACGCCTGCGACAGCCCCAGCGCGCAAGGCGCGCGTGGCCTGACCCGCGGCATGATCTACACGCGCGACGGAAAATTGATTGCTTCCACCGCTCAGGAAGGCATGCTGCGGGTGCTGCCGGAGACGCCCTCGCCATGAGACCGATTTTTTCCTCGCCGCGCGCCGAAAACGTCGAGCGCATGGTCGCGCTGCTCGACGAAGCCGGCATCGAATCCAAGGTGACCAATCGCAAGGCCTACTCGGGCCACGACTACAAAGGCCCCAGCTACAGCGCAAAACAGGATTCGTCGACATGGCCGACCGTGTGGATCGTGAACGCGGACGACCAGCCGCGCGCACGCGCGATCCTGCGCGACGCCGGCATCTCGCCGTACACGCGCTTCGCCGAGGAACTGGCGCAATCGCGCGCGCCGAAAGCACAGCGCACGCATTGGGCGCTGGCATCGAAACTGCGCATCTTCCTGATCGGCGTGATCGTGCTGCTGATCCTGCTGCGCTACCTGGGCATTTACTGAAGCGTTAGACTCATCGGGTGAAATCCGATGTCGTCCGCCTGTTCCAGACCTTGCCGCACCCGTGCGGCTATTTCGCGCAGCGCGCCGCACAGAACCTGGTCATCGATCCGGCCTCGCCGCAACTCCCGCAAATATACGACGCGGTGTTGGCCAAGGGATTTCGTCGCGCCGGCGGCCACGTTTACCGGCCGCAGTGCCCGGGCTGCCACGCCTGCATCCCGGCGCGAATTCCGGTCGCCGAGTTCCGGCCCGACCGCAGCCAGCGGCGTTGCCTGAAGCGCAATCGCGATCTGGAAATGCGCGTCGCCGCGCCGGCGTTCAGCGACGAATACTTCGATTTGTACCGGCGCTATCTCGGCGCGCGCCACCACGATGGCGGCATGGACGATCCGGCGACCGAGGATTTCGAGCGATTCCTGTTCACCGCGTGGAGTCCGACGAAATTCGTGGAACTGCGCTTGCGCGA
>JAFEEK010000508.1 GCA_018241165.1 Pseudomonadota bacterium | reverse complement strand
TGCTGCCGCAGGTCACCGCATGGCGGCGCGACATCCACCAGCATCCGGAGTTGAGCAATCGCGAAGTACGCACGTCCAAACTCGTGGCCGACGAGTTGAAGAAGCTCGGCTACTCGGTGCACACAGGTCTCGCCCATACCGGCGTGACCGGCGTGCTGGTCGGCGCCAGGCCGGGTCCGAAGCTCGCGATTCGCGCCGACATGGACGCGCTGCCGGTGACCGAGCAGGTCGATCTGCCGTTCGCCTCGAAGGCCAAGGGCGAATACCAGGGCAAGACGGTTGGCGTGATGCACGCCTGCGGCCATGACGCGCATACCGCGATGTTGCTCGGCCTGGCCGAGATTTTCGCGAGCATGAAAAAGGATCTGCCCGGCAGCGTGATGCTGATCTTCCAGCCGGCAGAAGAGGGCGTGCCGATCGGCGAGACCGGCGGCGCGGCGCAGATGGTCAAGGATGGCGTGTTTACGGATTTCCATCCGGATGCGATCTTCGGCATGCACGTGATCAGCACGATGAACGTGGGCATGGTCGGCGTGCGCGCGGGCGGGGCGATGGCCAGTTCCGATACCTTCCGCATCGTCGTGCGCGGACGCCAGAGTCACGGCGCGATGCCGTGGCTGTCCATCGATCCGATCGTCACCGCGGCGGAAATCGTCACCGACGCGCAGACCATCGTCAGCCGCCAGCTCGACATCAATTCGAATCCGGCAGTGGTCACGTTCGGCATCTTCAACGGCGGCTCGCGCTTCAACATCGTGCCGGAAACCGCCGAGTTGCAGGGCACGGTGCGCACGTTCGACGAGGGCATGCGCAAGCAGGCGCTGGCGAGCTTGCAGCGCATCGCCGAACACGTCGCCGCGGCGAACGGGGCCACGGTGGAAACGCAGATTCCGCTGTCGGCGGATACCAGCAATCCGGTCAACTTCAACGATCCGGCGCTGACCGCGCGCGTGCGCGCCAGCCTGGAAACCGCACTCGGCAAGGACCATGTCATCGAATCCCCGCGCTGGACGGCGTCGGAGGATTTTCCGTATTTCCCGCTCGGGGCGAAGGCGCCAAGCGTGTACTTCTTCGTCGGCGCCACGCCGCAGGGAGTCGATGCCGCGACCGCGCCGAGCAACCATTCGCCGAAGTTCTTCCTCGACGAAGGCGCATTGAAGGTCGGCAGCGAGGCCATGTTGCAAGCCGCGCTGGATTACCTGGGTTACGCCAAGGGGTAAGCCGCACTGTGCTAAGCTCGCAAGCCCGCACCGGATGCGGGATTGCGAGCGTTCCGCCATGTCCTCTGCCGACGATCTGAAGCAAGCCGCCCTCGAATACCACCGCCGCAAACCGCAGGGAAAGATCAAGGTTGCGCCGACCAAGCCGCTGGTGACCCAACGCGACCTGTCGCTCGCGTATTCGCCGGGCGTGGCGGCGGCCTGCGATGCGATCGTCGCCGATCCGGGCGAAGCGTCCACGCTGACTGCGCGCGGCAACCTGGTCGCCGTCGTCACCAATGGCACTGCCGTGCTGGGCCTGGGCAACATCGGCCCGCTCGCCGCGAAACCCGTCATGGAAGGCAAGGGCGTGCTGTTCCAGAAGTTCGCCGGCATCGACGTGTTCGACATCGAAATCGCCGAGCGCGATCCGGACAAGCTCGTCGACATCATCGCCGCGCTGGAACCGACGTTCGGCGGCATGAACCTCGAGGACATCAAGGCGCCGGAATGTTTCATCGTCGAGCGCAAGCTGCGCGAACGCGTGAAGATCCCGGTGTTCCACGACGACCAGCATGGCACCTCCATTATTGTCGGCGCGGCGGTGATCAATGCGCTGGCCGTGGTCGGCAAGAAGATCGGCGAGGTAAAAGTAGCCTCCACCGGCGCCGGCGCGGCCGGCATCGCTTGCCTGGACATGCTCGTGCAGCTCGGCGTCAAACCCGAGAACATCCTTGTCGCCGACCGCATCGGCGTGATCTACACCGGGCGCAAGGAAGAAATGGACCCGGACAAGCAGCGCTACGCGCGCGACACGAAGGCGCGCACGCTGGCTGAAATCATCCGCGGCGCGGATATTTTCCTCGGTCTGTCCGCTGCCGGCGTGCTCAGCGGCGACATGGTCAAGACCATGGCGGACAAGCCCATCATCCTTGCGCTGGCCAACCCGACACCGGAAATCCTGCCCGAGGTCGCGCGCGAGGCGCGGCCGGACGCGATCATCGCCACCGGACGCTCGGACTACCCGAACCAGGTCAACAACGCGCTGTGCTTTCCGTACATCTTCCGTGGCGCGCTGGATGTCGGCGCAATCACAATCAACGAGGCGATGAAGGTCGCCTGCGTGTATGCGATCGCGGAATTGGCGCGGCGCGAGATTTCCGATGTCGCCGCACGCGCCTACGGCGACCGGCTGATGTCGTTCGGGCCGGAATACCTGATCCCGCAGCCGTTCGATCCGCGCCTGCTGGTATCGCTGGCGCCGGCCGTCGCGCGCGCGGCGATGGAGTCGGGCGTGGCGACGCGGCCGATCACCGACTTGAGCGCGTATCGCGAGCGCCTGTCGCAATTCGTCTACCGCACCGGCATGGTGATGAAGCCGGTGTTCGAGCGCGCCAAGTCCGCGCCGCAGCGCGTGGTCTACGCCGAAGGCGAGGAAGACACGATCCTGCGCGCCGTGCAGACCGTGGTCGACGAAGGCATGGTCAAACCGATCCTGATCGGCCGGCCCGCCGTGATCGAAAAGCGCATCGCGCGGCTCGGCCTGCGCATCCGCGCGGGCGAGCATTTCGAGCTGACCAATGTCGACGAAGATCCGCGCTACAACGACTACTGGACCTTGTACCTCAAGCTCGCCGAGCGCCGCGGCATCACGCCGGCGCTGGCCAAATCGCTGGTGCGCTCGCGGCCGACCCTGATCGCCGCGCTGATGCTCGTGCGCGGCGAAGCCGATGCCATGATCTGCGGCATGGTCGGGCGTTATCAGCACCAGCTCGCCCACATTCTGAGCGTCCTGCCGCTGGATCCGGGCGTATCCGCGCCGGCGGCGATGACGGCGGTGCAGAACGACCGCGGCACCTGGTTCTTCGTCGACACGCACGTACAGTACGACCCATCCGCTGAGCAGATCGCCGAGGCCACGCTGCAGGCGGTGCTGCGCCTGAAGCTGTTCGGCATCACGCCACGCGTGGCCTTGCTGTCGCACTCGAATTTCGGCAGCCACGAAAATCCCAGCGCTTGCAAGATGCGCTGCGTACTCGAACTCGTGCGCGCCAAGGCGCCGGATCTGGAAATCGATGGCGAAATGCAGGCCGACACCGCGCTCAACGAGGAAATCCGCGCTCGCATCTTCCCGAATTCGCTGCTGCGCGGCCGCGCCAACGTGTTCGTGTTCCCGAACCAGGATGCGGCCAACATCGCCTACAACATGGTGCGCCAGTTCACCGATGGCGTGGCGATCGGCCCGATCCTGATGGGCGTGTCGAAACCGGTGCACGTACTCACCCCGGCCTCGACCGTACGCCGCGTGGTCAACATGACCGCGATCGCCTGCGTCGAAGCGCAGATACGGGCGCAGGCGGCGGCAACCTGATGGCGATCAGGCTTTTTCGGCAATCGCGATGAAGCCCGGAATCGGTGCGTTGTTTTCAAGGCGCACATCGATATCTTCGAGCCGGCAATTGGAAAATCCGGCAGTTCGGCAAAGCGCTTCGATCGAGGCGCGCGAATGCGCATAGCGTTTGCTCGGACGCAACACCAGGTCTGCTTCCACGCCGGCTGTCGATTCGCATGAAAAAATCAGCGCGCCACCGGATCGAAGTACGGCAAAGCAGGCCGGAATCACCGCGGTCAAATCGCCGACATAAATGAAGACATCGTTGGATGTCACGATGTCGAACGATGCCGGCGCGGTTTCGCTAAGGGTGGCAAGCAGATCGCCTTGCTTCAATTCGGAATAAATTTTGTGGCGGCGGGCCTGTTCGAGCATGCGCGGCGACAGGTCCACGCCAACGAATTTTCCACTGGCCTTGCCCAGGTACACCCCCATCAGACCCGTACCACAGCCCAGATCGAGCAGATCGAAGCGGTCGAGCCCGCGCGCGCGGATGATCT
>JAFEEK010000507.1 GCA_018241165.1 Pseudomonadota bacterium | reverse complement strand
AGCGGCGCGCCGCGCGGGCGCGATCTTGAAATTCCCGGTCGCAAGGAAGCCGCCGCGAATATCCATATCGGTCTGGATTGGCTGGCCTCGGTGTATTTCGAACACATCAAGAAGATCGGGCGGCACGTGATCGTGCTCGGCGGTGGCAACACGGCGATGGATTGCTGCCGTTCGGCGCGGCGCCTCGGTGGCGATGACGTGAAGGTGATCGTGCGCTCGGGATTCGAGGAAATGAAGGCCTCGCCGTGGGAAAAGGAAGACGCGCAGCACGAGGGCATCCCGATCCTGAATTACCTCGTGCCGAAAACCTTTGTCCACGAAAACGGCAAGCTGGCCGGCATGACGTTCGAGAAGGTCCGCGCAGAGCACGATGCGAAGGGACGCCGGAAACTCGTTCCAACCGGCGAGCCGGATCAATTCTTCGAATGCGACGATGTACTGATCGCGGTCGGCCAGGAAAACGCGTTTCCGTGGATCGAACGCGATGCCGGTATTGCGTTTGGCGAGTGGGACATGCCCATCGTCGACAAGATCACGATGCAATCATCCAATCCGAAAGTCTTTTTCGGTGGCGATGCCGCATTCGGGCCGAAGAACATCATCTGGGCCGTGGCGCATGGTCACGACGCGGCGGTTTCGATCGACAAGTTCCTGAGCGGCGAGGATATCCGCGAACGTCCGGAGCCGGGCGTGAGCCTGATCTCGCAGAAGATGGGCATCCACGAGTGGAGTTACGACAACGATATTTCCAACGATGAACGCTACAAGGTGCCGTGGCGCGACAAGGCGCAGACGCTGAAAAGCATCAAGACCGAAGTCGAGCTCGGCTTTGACGCCAAGAGCGCGCTTGCCGAAGCGCAGCGCTGCCTGAATTGCGATGTGCAGACCGTGTTCACGAAGGACGTGTGCATCGAATGCGATGCTTGCGTGGACATCTGCCCGATGGATTGCATTACGTTCACGTCGAACGGCGACGAAGCGGAACTGCGCACGCGCCTGTCGGCGCCGGCATTGAACCTGACGCAGGACTTATATGTGTCCGATTCGCTCAAGACGGGGCGGGTAATGGTGAAGGACGAGGACGTGTGCCTGCACTGCGGCCTGTGCGCCGAGCGTTGTCCGACCGGCGCCTGGGACATGCGCAAGTTCTTCCTGGAAATGACGCATGCAGGGCCGGGGTGCCACAAGCATGCGGTCAAGAAGGAGGCGGCGTGATGATGGAGCTTGCGAGCCGACGCTATATGCTCCCTCTCCCCCGACAAGGCGTTGTCGGGGGAGAGGGCTGGGGTGAGGGGGCCGTGCGTCGGTTTGCAGTGACTTTGCACAAATTCGTGGCGCTTCCCCCTCACCCAACCCTCTCCCCCAAGCTTGCTTGGGGGAGAGGGCTTGAGCGCGGAATTGCCGCATGAATCCCATCACCGCCACCAACGACTTCGTCGTCAAGTTCGCCAACGTCAACGGCTCGGGTTCGGCGTCGGCGAACGAATTGTTCGCGAAATCCATCCTGCGCATGGGCGTGCCGGTCAGTCCGCGCAACATTTTTCCGTCGAACATCCAGGGCCTGCCGACCTGGTACGAAGTGCGCGTGACCGAGCGCGGCTGGCTCGGTCGGCGCGGCGGCATCGACCTCATGGTCGCGATGAATCCGCAGACCTGGGATGCCGACGTCAAGGAAATCGAACCGGGCGGTTACTTGTTCTACGACTCAACGCGACCACTGCCGCCGTCGAAGTTCCGCGACGACATCACGGTCATCGGCATGCCGCTCACCGCGATCTGCAACCGCACCTACGCGGACGCGCGCCAGCGCCAGTTGTTCAAGAACATCATGTATATCGGCGCGCTGTCGGTGCTGCTCGACATCGATCCGGCCGAAATCGAGAAGCTCTTCGGCGAACAGTACAAGGGCAAGGAAAAGTTGCTCGACTCCAACGCCAAGGCGCTGCACCTGGGTCGTGATTACGCGAAAGAGCATCTTGCGCCGATAGGGCTGAAGGTGCGTCGCGCGAATGCGGTCGGAGAGCGCATCTTCGTCGACGGCAACTCCGCCGCGGCGCTGGGTTGCGTCTATGGCGGCGCGACGGTGTGCGCGTGGTATCCGATCACGCCGTCGTCGTCGCTGGCGGAAGGATTCCAGAAATACTGCATGAAATTCCGCGTTGATCCGGAAACGCAGGAAAACAAGTTCGCCATCGTGCAGGCCGAGGACGAAATCGCCTCGATCGGCATGGTCGTCGGCGCCGGCTGGAATGGCGCGCGCGCGTTCACGACCACGTCCGGCCCGGGCATCTCGCTGATGAACGAGTTCATCGGACTGGCATATTTCGCCGAGATTCCGGTCACCATCATCGATGTGCAGCGCGGCGGACCTTCCACCGGCATGCCCACGCGCACGCAGCAGTCGGATGTGACGGCTTGCGCCTACGCCTCGCATGGCGACACCAAGCATGTGCTGCTGTTTCCGGAAGATCCATACGAATGTTTCGAGTTTTCCGCGCAGGCTTTGGATCTGGCCGACCGCCTGCAAACCCCGATCTTCGTGCTCACGGATCTGGACATCGGCATGAACCAGCGCCTGTGCAAGCCATTCGCCTGGGACGATGCGCGCGCCTACGACCGCGGCAAGGTGATGACGGCGGAGGAACTCGAAGCCGGCAAATATTTCGGCCGCTACAAGGATGTGGACGGCGATGGCATTCCGTGGCGCACGTATCCGGCCACGCATGCCAAGCGCGGCAGTTTCTTCACGCGCGGCACCAGCAAGAACCCCGAGGCGCGTTATTCCGAGCGCGGCGACGATTATCTTTACAACATGCAGCGCCTGCTGAAGAAGTTCGACACCGCGAAAGCGCTGGTGCCACAACCGATCCTGCATGCGGCGAAGGACAAGACCCGCTACGGCGCGATCTACTACGGCTCGACCAGTCCGGCGATGGACGAGGCGCTCGCGGCACTGGATGCCGATGGCTTGCATGTGGATGCGCTGCGCCTGCGCGCGTTTCCGTTTCCGGATTGCGTCGCACAGTTCATCGCGGCGCATGAACACGTATTCGTGATCGAGCAGAACCGCGATGCGCAGTTACGCTCGCTCATCGTCAACGAATTCGGCATCGATCCCGCGCGGCTGGTGCCGGTGCTGCATTATGACGGCACGCCGATCACCGCGCGTTTCATCGCCGGCGCGATCGGCGAGCACATGCAGGCAGCCAAAGTCGTGTCGATCGAGTCCAAGGCGGCGCACTCATGACCTACATCGCCAAACCAAAACTGCATCATCCGAGCCTGACCTGCAACGCGGCCGGTTTCACGCGCCGCGATTACGAGGGCGCGGTGTCGACCCTGTGTGCCGGCTGCGGCCACGATTCGATTTCCGCGGCCATCATCCAGGCTTGCTGGGAGTTGGACATCCAGCCGCACCGCGTGGCGAAGCTGTCCGGCATCGGTTGCAGCAGCAAGACACCGACATATTTCCTGTCCGCTTCGCACGGCTTCAACACGGTGCACGGGCGCATGCCCTCGGTGCTGACCGGCGCGAACCTCGCCAACAAGGAACTGTTGTACCTGGGCGTTTCCGGCGACGGCGACTCGGCATCCATCGGCATCGGCCAGTTCGTGCACGCGATCCGGCGCGGCGTGAACATGGTCTATATCGTCGAAAACAACGGCGTGTATGGATTGACCAAGGGCCAGTTTTCGGCGACCGCGGACCTGGGCTCCAAATCCAAGAAGGGCGTGACCAACACCGATTCGCCGCTGGACATGGTCGGCATGGCCTTGCAGCTCGGCGCGAGTTTCGTCGCGCGCGGATTCTCCGGCGACAAGCCGCAGCTCGTGCCGCTGATCAAGGCTGCGATCAAGCACAAGGGCGCCGCGTTTCTCGATGTGATCAGTCCGTGCGTGGCGTTCAACAACCACCCGGGCAGCACCAAGAGCTACGACTACGTGCGCGAACACAACGAGGCCGCAAACCGACTCGATTTCATCGATGGTCGCGATGAAATCACGGTCGATTACGCGGAAGGCGAACTCATCGACGTGACCCAGCACGACGGCAACGTGATCCGCCTGCGCAAGCTCGCGGCCAGCTACAGCCCGCACGATCGCGTCGCGGCGATGAACTACCTGCACGAGCGCAGTGCGAAAGGCGAAGTCGTGACCGGTCTGCTCTACGTCGACGAGGACGCACACGACCTGCACGGACACATGAACACGGTGTCCGCACCGTTGAACCGGCTTGGCGCAATAGAGTTGAGTCCAGGCAAGGCGGCATTGGAGAAGATCAACGCGGCGTTGCGTTAACATGTACGTATCAGTCCAACCAGCTTTGGAGGGACTATGTTTATTCGATTGCTTTTCGCCTCGGCCTTGCTTGCCGCATCCGGCATTGCATGTTCAGAAGACGCCGCAATACCAGCCATTACAAATTCCATTGCGTGCAAGCAGACATCGGAATCGGTAGTCGTCATTTTCGGATACAACCGACATCCAACGTATTTCGGCGTCTTGACGCCTCAGGATGAGTTCGTATACCTGAGATATTCGCCTCGGAAAATCGATGTTCTCGGAAAGCGCTACAAGCACGAGCCGCTAGTCATTCCCCTGCGAAATTTGGAAGGGTATGTGGTGACGGGCAATGACTTGGTCCGCAAACGGGTATTTGCGACGCCGGGGAAATACGTGTTGCGATTCGAAGATGCCAACCGGATTGCGCATGACGACATTTTTCGCTTGAGTTGCGAAATTGTCATATCTGATCAAACGTCTTCAACAGGCAGCACAGGAGTTGGGTCGGCATGCACGGCCACTGACGGCATAGGGAGCTTTGTTTCAACCAAAATGCCGTCCAAAAGTTTAGTCGGGTGTTTCGCCACCAATGGATGCGGTGTCGAACGATGCTGCAATGCAAACCGGATTGGTGGACCTTGCTACTGCAGCATGTGCTGTGTTGCCAAGCCTCCTCCAATTTTCCAAAACGGCGTGAAGTAATGATGGTTACACGATGTCGTTAAAGCGTTACGACCGCGCCTATTTCGACAAGTGGTATCGACATCCGCGTCATTCGGTCGCGTCGCGCACGGAATTGGAACGCAAAGTCTCGCTCGCGGTGGCGACGGCCGAATACTATCTCGGCCGACGCATCGTCAACGTGCTCGATATCGGCTGCGGCGAAGGCGTGTGGCGCGCGCCGCTGCGCAGGCTGCGCCCGAGTATCGAATATCTCGGGTTGGACAGCAGCGAGTACGTCGTGCGGCGTTATGCGCGCTCACGCAACCTGCGCCTG
>JAFEEK010000506.1 GCA_018241165.1 Pseudomonadota bacterium | reverse complement strand
TTGAACATGACGAGCTTGATCAGCAGCACGAGCAGGATGATGGCCAGACCCCAGTTGCGCACCAGTGCGTGCAATTGCAGCAGGAACCAGTGCATGGGCTGCGCGATCGGCGTGAGCATGCCGTAGTCGGCGGTCAGGGCCAGGCCCTTGGCGATGCCGGCGTCGCTGATCGCATCGAGCTGGCCGAGCAGGGTCGGACCGACGTACAAGTGCGCATCGACGCTGTGCGACTGCCCCGGCGCCACCGTGATCGATGGCGACAATGCGCGCACGAGGTAGCGCGGTGCGCCGTTCGCGGCATCCACGACGGTGCTCGAATACGTGTCGACCTCGGCCTTGTCGGGAATCCAGGCGCTGAAGAAATAGTGTTGCAGCATCGCCGCCCAGCCGCCGGCAAAGCTGCCGGTCAGCGGCTCCTTGGCGAACTTGTCGAACGCCAGCTTGTTGAACTTGTGTTCGGGGCTGTACCAGGCGGCGCCGACGTAGGCGTAGCGTTCGGGATTGTTGAAGCCGGTGGCGGCAGGCGGCGCGACGCGTTGCAACTGGCGGTACGCATTTCCGGACCAGGCCGTGTTGCCGCCATTGACGATGTCCTGGCGCGTGCCGATCAGGTAGCTGCCGCGTTGGAAAATGTATACTTTTGTGACCTTCAGGCCGGCGGCATCCGACCAGGTCAGCGGGACTTCCAGTGTGTTCGCGCCTGCCGCCAACGCATATTCGGTCTGGTCGGCATGGAACTCGGCCTGGTGATCCGGCGCTGCGCCAGCGCCCGCCGCGCTGACGAGTCCGGATTGGGCCACGTAATACGTCGTGGCCGTATCGTCCATCAGGCGCACCGGCTCGTGCTTGTTGTCCGCATCGGCCGGATAGGCCAGCAGCGCCGCGCGCACAATGCTGCCACCGCGGGTATCGATGGTCAGTCGCAACACGTCGGTTGTGACCGTGATCGTCGGCACAGGCGTGCTTGCCGTGTTCGTGCTTTCCGGCACGGCGGGCGCATTGGTGGCCGGCGTGACGGGCGCGGTGTTCGCGCTTGCGGCGGGGACATCCGCACCCGGCGTGGTGGTGCTCGGCGCGGCAGACGGCGTACTCGCGGTTGCCGCGGCCGGTGCCGGCGCTGGTTTCGGAGCGTAGTCCTGCTCCCATGCCTGCCACATCATCAATGCCACGAAGGCAAGGGCCATGAACAACAAGGAACGGGTCGTGGGCATGAAGAAAAACCGGTTGGCGGCGCGGATGCGCGTGAAGAATCAGGTGGCGGTGCCTGCCACCGGATCAAGGGGAATACTCAAGAGGCGCGCATTGTGCCGGTCATGCGCCTAGCGTTCAATGGCGGTGTCCTGCGCGGCAAGCCGCGACCAGAGCGCGTCCAGGTCTGCGCGCAATTGCGCATTCGTCTGCGTTGCCGCGGATGGGCGTGCGCTCACCACGATGTCGCAGGCGGGCAGGCGCGCGCGGTGCAGGCGAAAACTCTCGCGAATCTGGCGGCGAATGCGGTTGCGGACCACGGCCAGCTTGGACACGCGCCTCGATACCGCCATGCCCAGGCGTGCGCCGGGTACGTCGCGTTTGAGGAACTGGATACTCAGTTGTTGCGCATTGAGCCGGCGACCGGATTCGCGCAGGCGCGCGAAGTCCGCGGGTCGCAGCAAGCGGGCGCTTTGCGGGTGGCGCAGCGCCACTCCAATCCTTACGGGATGAGTTTCTTGCGGCCCTTGGCACGGCGCGCATTGATCACCGCGCGTCCGCCGCGCGTTTTCATGCGCGCGCGAAAGCCGTGCGTGCGGGCATGCTTGAGATTGCCGGGTTGGAAAGTGCGCTTGGTAGCCATGGCACGGATATCATTGCAAAAAAGGATCGCGATTCTAGGGGTAAATGTGTACTTGCGTCAATGTTTTCGCGCTTGGCGCCGCCCGCGTCGGGCGCTAGACTTCGTGATCCGCCCGCTGCGGCGGATGTACCGGTAATCAATTCCATCATGAGCAAATTGTGGCGGCGCTGCCTGGAACGCCTGGAAGGCGAACTGAGCGTCGAGGACCTGCACACCTATCTGATGCCCTTGCAAGCCAGCGAGGACAGCGAAGGGCTGCGCCTGCTCGCACCGAATGCCTACACACTGGATTTCGTGCGCACGAAGTTCCAGGGCCTGATCGAACGCGTGCTCGCGCATGTGCACGGCGAGCCGGTTGCGTTACGCCTGGAGGTCGGCACGCTGGCGAGTCGGCGTGCGGAAAAGTCCGGCGGGCGCGCGAACGCCGCTGCCGAATCCGAGGATTTCGAGCACAACCTGGATCCGCACTACACCTTCGACACCTTCGTCGAGGGCAAGTCCAACCAGCTCGGCAAGGCCTCGGCGATGCAGGTGGCGATGAATCCCGGCCGCGCCTACAACCCGTTGCTGCTCTATGGCGGCACCGGCCTTGGCAAGACCCACCTCATGCATGCGGCTGGAAACCTGATTCGCGCCAACAATCCGGCAATGCGGGTGATGTACCTGCGTTCGGAACAGTTCGTCAACGGCATGGTGCGGGCGTTGCAGCAAAAAGGCATGGACGAGTTCAAGCGCCGCTTCCGCGATGTGGATGCGTTGCTCATCGACGACATCCAGTTCTTTGCCGGCAAGGATCGTACCCAGGAAGAGTTTTTCCACACCTTCAACGCGTTGTTCGAAAGCAAACAGCAGATCATCATGACCTGCGACAAGTTTCCGAAGGAAGTAGAAAACCTCGAGCCGCGCCTGAAATCGCGCCTGGGCTGGGGTTTGTCGGTGGCGATCGAACCACCGGATTTCGAGACGCGCGCGGCGATCCTGCTCGCGAAATCCTCGGCGCGCGGTCTGGATATTCCCGAATCCGTGGCGTTTCTCGTCGCCAAGCGCATGCGTTCGAACGTGCGCGATCTGGAAGGCGCGCTCAACACGCTGGCGGCGCGCGCAAATTTCCAGGGCGTGCCGATCACGGAAGACTTCGCGCTGGAAGCCCTGCGTGACCTGCTCACCGTGCATAGTCAGGCGATCACGCTTTCGAATATCCAGAAAACGGTAGCCGACTACTACCAGATCAGCTTGCCGAACCTGCTATCGACCAGCCGTAGCCGCTCGCTGGCGCGGCCACGCCAATTGGCGATGGCGCTGGCCAAGGAAATCACCGACCACAGCCTGCCCGAAATTGGCAGGGCGTTTGGCGGGCGCGATCATACGACGGTGTTGCATGCCTGCCGCACGATCCGGGATCTGACCCACAAGGACGGCAAATTGCGCCAGGATTGGGAAATGCTGTTGCGCCAGTTGACTGGATGAAGACAACTGTGCGCCGGATGTGGATAAGTTGTGCAACAATGCGGCGCACCGACATATCCACAAGCAAGCAAGAAACGCTCAACATGCTTTCAGCCGGAAATGTGAATGTATTTATTTGATTTACAAGGGGAAAAAAACAGTCCCCATGATCCACAGGCCCTATAACAGCTCTTTCCACATAAATAACCAAAATCACGGAAGCAACCACCATGCACTTCAGTATCCAACGCGAAGTTTTGCTCAAGCCGTTGCAACAGGTCATTGGTGTGGTGGAACGCCGGCAGACGCTCCCGGTGCTGTCCAACCTGTTGGTGGTTTCCGGATCGGGCAAGGTGAGCTTTACCGGCACCGATCTCGAGGTGGAAATGTCGGCGAGCGTGGATGCCGTTGACGCGGACGCTGGCGAAGTGACGATTCCGGCGCGCAAACTCTTCGATATCTGCCGTGCTCTTCCGGATGGCAGCAAGATTCAGTTCAAGCTCGCCAACGACCGCGTGACAGTCAGCTCCGGCCGCAGCCGTTTCACCCTGGCGACCCTGGCGGCCACCGAGTTTCCGGTCATCGAAAACATCGAGGTGATCGAAAAGATCACGCTGCCGAAAAATACGCTCAAGGAATTAATGGATCGCACCGCGTTCGCGATGGCAAACCAGGACGTGCGTTACTACCTCAACGGACTTTTGCTGGACCTGCGCGAGAAGTCCTTGCGTTGCGTCGCCACGGACGGGCACCGGCTCGCGATGTCGGAAACCGCGCTGGAAGGGGGCAAGGCAGCACAGCGCCAGATCATCATCCCGCGCAAGGGTGTCGTCGAATTGCAGGGCTTGTTCGAGTCCGGCGAAGGCGATGTGGAGCTTCAGTTTGGCCGCAACCACTTGCGCGTGCGCCACAACGATGTCGTGTTTACTTCCAAGTTGATCGATGGCCGCTTTCCGGATTACGAAGCGGTCGTGCCGATCGGCGCGGACAAGGAAGTGCATATCGGGCGGGAATCGCTGCGCGGCGCCCTGCAGCGCGCGGCGATCCTGTCGAACGAGAAATACCGCGGCGTGAAACTCGAAGTCAGTCCCGGCAAGCTGCGCATCGTCGCGCACAATCCGGAACAGGAAGAAGCGGTCGAAGAACTCGAAGCGCGCACCGGCGTGAACGAGCTCAGCGTCGGCTTCAACGTCAATTACCTGCAGGATGCGCTCAATGCCCTGCAAGGCGAAGAAGTACTGCTGTGCCTGCGCGACGCCAACTCCAGTTGCCTGTTGCGCATCCCGGGCAGCGAGCAGTCGCGGCATGTAATCATGCCGCTGCGCCTCTGATCCGTCGCTAGCGCGGGCTGGAGTCGCAGCCATGCGCCTGGAGCAACTGCACATCGAAAACCTGCGCAATATCGCCACGCTCGACGTGGCGCTGGCGCCGGGCATCAATGTCTTTGTCGGGCCCAATGGCGCCGGCAAGAGCAGTATCCTTGAAGCCGCCTACCTGCTGTCCCACGCGCAAAGTTTCCGTTTGGGGGCGACGCAAGACCTGATCCGGCGCGGCGAGAAGCGTCTAGCGGCAGCTGCAACCGTGTGCAGCGCAGAACGCGCTCGCCGAATCGTGCTTATTCGGGACGACTCGGGCTGGAATGGTCGCATCGATCAAACCGCCGCCACGAACCTTGGCGCCGTACTGGGTGAAACCGCCGTGGTGTGTTTCGAACCCGGCAGTCATGAACTGATTGCCGGTTCCGGCCGCGAGCGCCGGCGCTTTCTGGATTGGGGCGTGTTCCACGTGGAACATGCTTATCTCGCGACGGCAGCGCGCTATCGGCGCATCCTGCGCCAGCGCAACATGGCCCTGAAAGGCGGGGCGACCGACAGTGAACTTGATGCCTGGGATACGGAACTCGCCAGCGCAGCGGCACCGATGGACCTTCATCGCCAGCAGTACTTTTCGCGGTTCTGCGACCGATTGACGCAACTCGCAGGGCAATTCCTGCCCGAGTTGGGGGAGTTCAGCATCGAATGGGATCGCGGTTGGCCGATCGATGCGAATCTGCGGGATCTGCTTGCGCTGCGACGAAGCCACGACCGCATGCGTGGTCACACCAGCCGCGGCCCGCACCGAGCCGACTGGACGATTCGTTTCGAACAGGCGCCGCAACGCGGGCAATTGTCACGCGGGCAGGAAAAGCTTTGCGCGCTCGCATGCGTACTCGCCCAGGCACAGGTTCACGCGGATGCAAGCGGGCAGTGGCCGATCATCGCGCTGGATGACCTGGGTTCGGAACTGGATCTCGAACACCAGGCGCGCGTGCTTGGCTGGCTACGCCGCGATGCCGAGCAGGTGCTGATTTCCGGCGTGGAAATCCCCGAGCCGTTGCGCGCCGAACCCGATGCCATCACGCTGTTCCACGTGGAACATGGCGGTCTGCGCGGCTTGCTATAATTGCGCGGTTATCCACGAAAAACCGGCGTTGTGCCCATGTCCGACAAGAACCAGAGTCCCGCCGAAAATTACGACGCCAGCAAGATCAAGGTGCTCAAGGGCCTGGAGGCGGTGCGCAAGCGTCCGGGCATGTACATCGGCGATACGGATGATGGCTCCGGCTTGCACCACATGGTTTTCGAGGTCGTCGACAACGCGATCGACGAGGCGCTGGCCGGCTATTGCGACCATGTTGTCGTGACCGTGCACATGGATGGCTCGGCCAGCGTCAGCGACAACGGCCGTGGCATCCCGGTCGACATGCACGAAGAGGGGCGCTCGACCGCCGAGGTCGTGATGACGGTTTTGCACGCCGGCGGCAAGTTCGACGACAACTCGTACAAGGTTTCCGGCGGCCTGCATGGCGTCGGTGTTTCCGTGGTGAATGCACTGTCCGAGCATCTGTGGCTGACGATCGATCGCGACGGCTATCGTCACGAACAGGAATACCGCCTCGGTGAGCCGTTGTATCCGCTGCGCCGGCTGGAAGCCACGCAACTGCGCGGAACGACGGTACGCTTCCTGCCCAGTCCGGAGGTGTTTTCAAACACCGAATTCCATTACGACATCCTCGCCAAGCGATTGAGGGAATTGAGTTTTCTGAACTCAGGCGTAAAGATCGAACTGATCGACGAGCGCGTCGGCAAATCCGATGTTTTCCAGTACGAGGGCGGTATTCGTTCCTTCGTCGAGCATCTGGCACAGCTCAAGACGCCGCTGCATCCAAGCGTAATGACGCTGGCAGGCAGCACGGAAGGCACCACGGTAGAAGTCGCGATGCAATGGACCGACGCCTACCAGGAAACCGTGTTCTGCTTCACCAACAACATCCCGCAAAAAGATGGCGGTACCCATCTGGCTGGCTTCCGCGCGGCGCTGACGCGCACGCTCGGCAATTACATCGAGGCCAGCAACCTGCTCAAGTCCGCCAAGGTGGCATTGAGCGGCGATGACATGCGCGAGGGCCTGATCGCGGTGCTGTCGGTGAAGATGCACGATCCGAAATTCTCTTCGCAGACCAAGGACAAGCTCGTCTCGTCCGAGGTCAAAGGCACGGTCGAGAGCGTCATCAACGCCAAACTTGCCGAGTTTCTGCAGGAAAATCCGAACGAGGCGCGCGCGATCGCGGCCAAGGTCGTCGACGCGGCGCGTGCGCGCGAAGCGGCGCGCAAGGCGCGCGAGATGACGCGGCGCAAGGGCGCGTTGGACATCGCCGGCCTGCCCGGCAAGCTCGCCGATTGCCAGGAAAAGGATCCGGCGCTGTCGGAACTGTTCCTGGTCGAGGGCGACTCGGCCGGCGGCAGTGCGAAGCAGGGCCGCAACCGCAAGACCCAGGCGGTGCTGCCGCTCAAGGGTAAAATTTTAAATGTGGAAAAAGCGCGTTTTGATAAAATGTTGTCTTCGGCCGAAGTCGGTACGTTGATCACCGCGCTCGGCTGCGGCATCGGCAAGGAGGAATTCAACCTTGCCAAGCTGCGCTATCACCGCATCATCATCATGACCGATGCCGACGTCGACGGTTCGCACATCCGCACCTTGCTGCTGACGTTCTTCTACCGGCAGATGCCCGAGTTGATCGAGCACGGCTACGTCTACATCGGCCTGCCGCCGCTGTACAAGCTCAAGCAGGGCAAGCAGGAGTTGTATCTGAAGGACGATGCGGCGCTGAATGCCTACCTCGTTTCCAATGCGGTCGATGGCGCCCAGCTCGATCCTGGAGGCGGCGCGCCGCCGGTAAGCGGCACCGCGCTGGAGCGATTGTTGCTGGATTACCATCTGGCCCAGGAACAGATCGGCCGCCTCGGCCAGCGCTGCGATGCCGCCGTGCTTGGCGCCATGCTGGATGTGGATGTTCCGCAGGACGTGTGGGCACAACCGCAAATCGCACAGGTCTGGATCGCGCGCCTGAGCGCAAAACTCACCGCACAGGGCTTGGGCAAACCGGTGTATCGCTTGAACCTGCGCACTGCCACCGCCGAGCATCCCGCCGCGCTCAGCGTCGACCGCGAACATCACGGCCTGCGCACGACACAGATCCTGCCGGCCGCGTTTTTCACCGGCGCCGAGTTCCGTCCGATCCGGCATGTTGCACAGCAGCTCGATGGCCTGATTGGCGCCGGCGCCCGCGTGCGCCGCGAGAACGCCAGCGCCAGCGTGGCGGATTTTGCGCAGGCCGCGGCATGGCTGCTCGACCAGGCCAAGAAGGGCCGTACGATCCAGCGCTTCAAGGGCCTGGGCGAAATGAATCCGGAGCAGTTGTGGGAAACCACGGTAAATCCGGATACGCGGCGCCTGCTTCAGGTTCGCATCGAGGACGCGGTTGCCGCCGACCAGATTTTTTCCACCCTGATGGGCGATGTCGTGGAACCGCGCCGCGAGTTCATCGAACAGAACGCGTTACGCGTGGCGAATCTGGACGTGTAGGGTTCTGGACGTATAAACGCCAACAAAAACCTTGAGAGACGCGATCAGCCGGATTAGCCCCGGTTTTCCCCGGCGTGCGTTAGACTGTGCAAGTTGGACATTGGAGGAGAGGGCCATGCGCAACAACCCGAAGCATTTCATCCGTGCCGCGCTGAGCACGCTGCTGGCAACCGTGATTGCCGTCGCGAGCGTCGCGGCGATCGCCAAGGACAAGAAGGAAGAAGCGCGCTATCCGGATGCGACACGGAGTGCGCCGAAGTCGGACCTTTCCAGCCAGGCGGATCAGAAAGCGCTGCAAGCCGCGATCGACGCGGTCAATGCCGGCGATGACGCCAAGGCGCAACAGGAAGCGCAGAAAGTCGCCGATGGCAGCCGCAGCAAATACGCCAAGGGCATCGCGCTGCAGGTGCTGGCGAACATCAAGTTCAATGAGCAGGACTACAAGGGCGCGATCGAAGACTACAAGAAGCTGGTCGAACTGGACTCGGTCCCCAACGATACGTATTTCGACTCCATGTACAACATGGCTGCTGCTTACGTCGCCGACACCCAATACCAGGCGGCACTGGACGAGCTGAAAATCTGGCGCGCACAGGGCAAGCGCGAGACCGCGGACTCCTACGCCCTCGAAGGCAATGCGGAATATCGCCTGCAGAAGTACCCGGAAGCGATCGTGGCGATGAAAAAGGCGATGTCGCTGACCGACAAGCCGAAGGAATCGTGGAACAGCATCCTGATGGCAAGTTATGCCGAGAGCGGCCAGGCCGGCCAGGCCTCCGGTGTCATCGACGAGCAACTGGCCAAGGATCCGACGAACAAGGCGCTGGCACACAACGCACTGGTCATCTACACCCAGGCCAACCAAAGTGACAAGGCGCTGGCGCTGCTCGATCACGAGCAGGCCAGCGGCATGATCACCACCAATGAGGATTACGTCTCGGCCGCCAAGTTTTATGCCAGCATCGCCCAGAGCGATGCCAAGCCCGAGGTCGCGCTCAAGGGCGCGGCGTTGTTGCAGCAAGGCCTGGACAAGGCCGCGGTAACGGCGAGCATGGAAAACTACAAGTTGATGGGCGATTGCTACATGATCGGGCAGAAGGAGGATCAGGCCCTGGCCGCCTATTCCAAGGCCTCACCACTGGCCGCAAATGGCGACATCGACTACCTGCGTGCGCAAATCCTGGGTTCTCAAACCGAATGGGCGCAAGCACGCGACGTCTTGCAAAAAGGCATTGCACGCGGCGTCACCCAGAAAGGCAAGGCATACCTGTTGCTGGGCAAGCTCGATCTTGGCAACAAGGACAAGGCTGCGGCCAAGGCGGCGTTCCAGAAGGCCGCGCAGGAAGCCGATACGCATGATGAAGCGCAAGCGCAACTGGCCAAACTGGGCGGCAAGTAATCCGGGATTTGCGCGCGTGCGAAAGCCGCGCGACACAGACATCGATTAGAGTATCTATACAAAATCAAGGCGCTGGTGTAATTTAATCCGCTCCCACTCAACCAAACACCCGCACGACGACGGCCACAATGGCAGTGTGCGGGTGGCGACTGACAAAGACTGGTTCACACGATGGCGTTCGACTCCTACCAAGAAACCGAGCCGTTCAACTGGAAGCGCACCATCGGCCTTGCGGCGACTTTCGCGCTGCATGCGTTCGCTTTCATGATGCTGTTGGCGCCGGTAACGCCGCCACAGGCCAAGGACAAGACCAAAGACAACGTCGTGACGGTGGAGTTCATTCCGCCGCCGCCACCACCGCCGCCGCCGCCGCCGCCGCCGCCGGAACCGCCGAAGAAGCCGCCGCCGAAAATCGTCGAGCACATCAAGCCGCCGCCGGTTGCACCGCCGCCGCCGCCGGCGCCGGTGGAAGCGCCGCCGACACCGATGTCGATCCCGACGCCGCCAGCGCCGCCGGCACCGCCGCCGCCACCGCAGGATATCGCGCCGAGCGAAAACATCAGCTATCGCAAGATGCGCCCGCCGCGCTATCCGCCGATAGCGATCCGTGAGCATCATTCAGGCAAGGTGATCCTCAAGGTCCTGATCGGACTGGATGGATCGCCCAAGGAAATCTCGGTCGAAAAATCCAGCGGCTATCGTGAGCTGGATCAGGCTGCGATTGCCGCCGCCAAGACCTGGATGTTCAATCCGGGTACGCGCAACGGCAAGCCATACGAAGGGTACGCGTTGGTTCCGATCGATTTCAATTTGAACGAGCTTTGATTGGCGGCGGCTAGCATCCGTCCGCAACTGGTGACACCATAGGCCTCTCACTTCAAGGGTAGCGTTATGTTACAAGATGCAGGTTCGACTCAATCCGCACCGCCGGCTGACGCCGCTGCTGCGGTTACGGCAGCACCCGCCGGCGCTCCCGTCGCCGGTCACGGCGATGCCGCGGCTCTCACCCACATGGGTTTTGCCGATCTGGTTCACCATTTCGACTGGTTGAGCTGGATCACGCTGATCGTGCTGGTTGTGATGTCTATCGGTACATGGCTGTTCATCGTGATCAACGGTTGGCGCGTACTCGCCATTCGTTCGCGCGCTGACCGCGTTCGCCATGTGTTCTGGGAAACCTCGTCCGCGCAGGAAGCCGTGCGGGTGATGGAAGATCAGCCCAAGTGGGAACCGTTCTCGAAGATTGCACTCGAATGCGCTTCGGCCGCGGCCCACCACCAACGCCATGAAGGCAGCCGCATGGTCGAGGCCCTGAACCGGTCCGAGTTCATCGATCGCGCTCTCCGCCAAGGCGTGGCGCGCGAAAGCGCGAGACTGGAAGGCGGCCTGACCTGGCTTGCCACCAGCGGTTCCACCGCTCCGTTCGTCGGCCTGCTCGGTACCGTTTGGGGCATCTACCACGCCCTGATCAACATCGGTGCGTCCGGCAACGCCGGCATCGAAACCGTGGCCGGACCGGTCGGCGAAGCGCTGATCATGACCGCCATCGGTCTGGGCGTCGCCATTCCGGCAGTGCTCGCCTACAACGTCTTCGTCCGCGCCAACCGCGTGACCAACGCCCAATTCGACGAATTCGCGCACGACCTGCACGACTTCTTCGCCACCGGCGCACGTGTGGAAGCTGGCGCTGCGCCGACCATGGGCAAGGCTGCCGCGGCCGCGCCGAGGAAGTAAGCCATGTCGATGAGTGTGGGCGGCAATGAAGGCGGCGTGATGGCGGAAATCAACGTCACGCCGCTGGTCGACGTGATGTTGGTGTTGCTGATCATCTTCATGATCACGGCGCCCCTGGCTTCGCACAAGATCAAGGTCGAACTGCCGATCGCGAGCCTGGATCATCCGCCCGACGAAGGCCAGAACCACCCGATCACGCTGGCCGTCAAGGACACCGGCGATCTGTACTGGGACGATGAGCCGGTCACCGAAGCGAGCATGCAGGCGAAGTTGCGCGTGGCCGCCCAGCGCCAACCGCAGCCGGAACTGCAGATTCGCGCCGACAAGGATACCGAATACTCGCTCATCTCCACGGTGATGGGCGACGCCAAGGCCGCTGGCATGGTCAAGCTCGGCTTCATCACCCAGGCGCACAGCGCCACAACGCAATGACACGCCGCCGCCCGCGGGCGGCGCGCGCTTTCGCATCGAGGTAACGCGACATGGCATTTTCCACCAACAGCAGCAGCGGCGCGATGGCCGACATCAACGTGACGCCGCTCGTCGACGTCATGCTGGTGCTGT
>JAFEEK010000505.1 GCA_018241165.1 Pseudomonadota bacterium | reverse complement strand
CGCAGCACCGTGAGATGCGCGCCGCAGCCCAAGGCTTCGCCCAGATCGCGCGCGAGGCTGCGTACATAGGTGCCGGAGCCGCATTCGACATGCAGGTCGAGAACATCGCCATCACGGTGTTCTAGCTCGAATCGATGGACTTCGACTTCGCGTGACGGGACAACGACGTCTTCGCCGCGGCGCGCGCGCTTGTACAACGGTACCCCGCCCTGCTTGATCGCCGAATACGCCGGTGGGATCTGCACGATGTTTCCGCGCAGCGGCACAAGAGCGGCTTCGATGGTGGCAGCATCCAGCGCTGGAACGGGCCGTGTCTGCACGACTTCGCCTTCGGCGTCGTCGGTTGTCGTGGTCACGCCAAGCCGGCAGCGCGCCGCGTAAGCCTTGCGCGATCCGAGCAGGTATCCGGCGATCTTGGTCGCCTCGCCGAAGCAGATGGGCAACAGGCCGGTGGCGAGCGGATCGAGGCTGCCGGTATGCCCGGCCTTGTCGGCGTTGAGTAGGCGTTTTACCAATTGCAACGCGCGGTTGGAGCTCATTCCTGCGGGTTTGTCGAGGAGCAGGATGCCGTTGACGGCGCGCCTGGCGGGCTTCATTTTTCCCCGCGCAGCAAGGCATCGATGCGCTCGCCGCGATCCACCGAATCGTCATAGCGGAAGCGCAATTCGGGTACACGGCGCACGCGCATCATCTTCGACAATTCCATGCGCAGTTCCTTCGCCATGGCCTTGAGCGCCTTCATGCCTTCGGCGGCCTGTTCCGGCACGAGCGCGGTGACGAACACGGTGGCCGAGTCGAAATCCTTGGTTACCTCGACATCCGACACGCTCATCGACGGCAGCGCATGTTCGCGCACGGCATCGTGCACGAGCGTACCGACGAGGCGACGCAACTCGGCGGAAAGGCGGTCGGAGCGGGTGAAGGATCGCGAAGGCATGGGCGGCAATATGGATCAGGTCGATTTGTCAGCATACGCCGGCGTGCGGCCAAGCTGACGTTGAAAGAAGCGCGCGATGACGGAATACGCCGCCTGGGATTCCGGTAATTCCGGATCTGCAAAGAAGCGATGCCACATGCCATCCCAGACATGCAACTCGGTTTCCGCGCCGGCGCGCGTCAACAAATCCTGCGAATGCAGGGTCGGGCTCAAGGCTTCGTCGCGTGTACCGGAAATCAGCAAGGTCGGCGGAAACTTCGCCAACACGGCCGACGAACGTCCCGGCCACACCAGAGGATCCTTGGCATCGGCGCCATGAAAGTAAGGCAAGACTGCCATCAAATCCATCGGCGCTCCGGCCGGTACCGCCTGGCCATTGAGCATCGGCGCAAAATACGCCGAATCGCCACCGAATCCATCCAGCCCCGAGCAGAACATGCCGATTGCGCCGGGCCGCGGCAGCTTTTTGCTCGCCAGCCATGCTACCGATTGGGCCGCCAGCCCACCGCCCGCCGAGCAACCGTAGATACCGATGTCCTGCGGCGCATGCCGTTTGAGCAAATCGCGGTAGACCTTCTCCACGTCCTCGCTGGCGGCAGGATACGTATGCTCAGGCCCCATCCGGTAATCCACGCTGACCACGGTGATCTTCGACACGCTCGCGACTGGAATCGACTCGACCAGTCCGCCGTTGCCTGCGCCGAACATGAAACCGCCCCAGTGCAGATTGATCAGCACGCGCCGCGGATCCGGCTTCGCATTCGACGGCGAGACGACCTGGACCGGCACGCCATCGATTTTCGACGCCGCGATCTTGACCGGATACAACGCCTTCATGCGCTCCGCGCGCGCGCCATCGAGCTTGTCGTAATACGCACGAATGACCTCGATCGAGGCCTCGAAATCCGGCGCTTTGCGATCCTCGGCCAGCATCTGACGGAAGCGCGCGAGCGCCTGCTTCGACGCAAATGGGGAAAACGGAAAGCGCGCTTCATGCGCGAGGTGGATCGCACCATCGGCCTCAAGTTTCGGCGCATCCGGCCCGGGCGGGCCGTTTTGCGCTGCGACGCTCACGGCGAAGAGCGCACCGATCGAAGCCAAAACCGCGAATCGCTTCCCCAGCATGTTGCATCTCCCCGCCGTCACGATCTGCCATCGTATCGCACGATGGCGCTTGCTCACAGCGTGCGTTGAACCTCGATGCGCTCGAAGCATTCGATCTGGTCGCCCGGCTTGACGTCGTTGTACTGCTTGACGCCGATGCCGCATTCGGTGCCGCTGCGCACTTCGTCGACGTTTTCCTTGAAGCGGCGCAGCGATTCGAGTTCGCCCTGGAAGATCACGGTGTTGTCGCGCAGCACGCGGATCGGCTTGTTGCGCTTGACCGTGCCCTCGATGACCATGCTGCCGGCGATCGCGCCGAACTTGGACGAACGGAACACGTCGCGCACCTGGGCGACGCCGATGATCTCCTCGCGGATTTCCACGCCGAGCAAGCCGGTCGCGGCCTGCTTCACCTGGTCGATCACGTCGTAGATGATCGAGAAGTAGCGCAGGTCGATGCCATTGGTTTCCAGCACCTTGCGCGCACTCGCGTCGGCGCGCACGTTGAAGCCGATGACGATCGCTTTCGAAGCCACCGCAAGCGTGGCATCGGATTCGGTGATGCCGCCGACGCCGGAAGCGATGACGTTGACCTTGACCCGCTCGTTGCCGATCGCGCTCAGCGCGTCGCGCAGCGCTTCGGCCGAACCTTGCACGTCGGTCTTGACGACGAGGTTCAATACGCTCTGCGCGTCGCCCTGGCCCATCTGCGAAATCACGTCTTCCAGGCGCACCGACTGCTTGGTCAGGCGCGATTCGCGCAGCTTCGCCGAACGCTCGGCGGCAACCTGCTTGGCCAGGCGCTCGTCCTCGACCACGACGAAATCGTCGCCCGCATTGGGCACGCCGGAAAGTCCCAGCAATTGCACCGGAATCGACGGGCCGGCGCTTTCCACCGCCTGCCCGGCCTCGTCGAACATCGCGCGCACGCGACCGTATTCGACGCCGCAGACGAGAAAGTCGCCTTTCTTCAGCGTGCCCTGCTGCACCAGCACGGTCGCGACCGGGCCGCGACCCTTGTCGAGGCTGGATTCGACCACGACGCCGGTGGCGATGCTGTCCTTGACCGCTTTCAGGTCCATCACTTCGGCCTGCAACAGGATCGCATCAAGCAGGTTGTCGACGCCCTGGCCGGTCTTGGCCGACACCGGCACGAACTGCACGTCGCCGCCGAAATCTTCGGACACGACTTCGTGCTGGATCAGGTCCTGCTTCACGCGATCGGCATTTGCCTCGGGCTTGTCGATCTTGTTCACCGCAACGATCAGCGGCACGTGCGCGGCCTTGGCGTGCTGCACGGCCTCGATCGTCTGCGGCATGACGCCATCGTCGGCGGCCACGACCAGCACGACGATGTCGGTGAGCTTGGCGCCGCGCGCGCGCATCGCGGTGAATGCGGCATGGCCGGGCGTGTCGAGGAAACTGATCGTGCCCTTGTCCGTCTTCACGTGATACGCGCCGATGTGCTGCGTGATCCCGCCGGCTTCGCCGGACGCGACCTTGGTGCGGCGGATGTAATCGAGCAACGAGGTCTTGCCGTGGTCGACATGACCCATGATCGTGACCACCGGCGGGCGCGGCTGCCTGTCGCCTTGCACCTCGACCTTGGCGAGCGTGGTTTCGGCAGTGTTTTCCTGCGCCTGCACCGCCGTGTGGCCGAATTCCTCGACCACCAGCACCGCAGTGTCGTGATCGATGACCTGGTTGATCGTGGCCATCACGCCCATCTTGAACAGGGCCTTGACCACATCCGCGCCCTTGACCGCCATTTTTACGGCGAGGTCGGAGACGAGGATCGACTCGCCCACCGGCACCTCACGCACCATCGGCGCGACCGGCTTGGAAAATCCGTGCTGTCCGGACGCCGCGCGACCGGCTTCGACCACTACCTTGCGCGGCTTGCGCTTGACCGCACCGCGACGCGCATGGCCTTCGTCGGACAGGTGCAGCTCGGCGCCGAAATAGCGGTTGGCGCCATCGCCGTCGCCGATGTCGCTGGGCATGCGGTGCGAACCGTGCTTGGGCTTGTGCTTGTGCGCAGCGCCCTCGTTGTCGCTGCGTCCCGGGCGGCGGTCGTCGGCCGGCTTGGGCGGATGCGCCTTGCGCACCGGAGCGGCGCGTTCCTCCTTTGGCGCCGCTTCAGCGCGCGCTGACGGCGCTTCGGGCTTGGCTTTTGCTTCTGCTTCGGCACGAAGACGCGCTTCTTCCGCGCGGCGCGCTTCTTCGGCGGCGCGCAACTTGGCTTCTTCTTCGTGACGGCGTTTGTCCTGCGCGTGCAACGCGGCCTGCTCGGCCTGGTTGCGGGCCTGGGACTCCTGCAACTTCTTCAGCGCATCCTCGCGCTCGGGATCCACTTCCTGCGATTCGACCACCGTGCTGCGCTTGACATAGGTGCGCTTCTGGCGAACTTCCACGGCGACGGTCTTGCCGCGCGCGGCGCCCTGGTTGACGGTAAGTTCGCTCACGGTCTTGCGCTTGAGCGTGATCTGGCGCGGCGCCGAGTCTTCTTCGGCAGCCGATTTCTCGCCCTTGCCGTGGGTGCGGCGCAGGAAGCCGAGCAGCTTCACCTTTTGGGTGCTCGATACGGCCTGGTCGGGACCGGAGAATTTCATACCGGCCTCGTCAAGCTGGACGAGCAGCTTGTCCACGCTCATGCCGAGTACGCCGGCGAGTTGCTTGATGGTTACGTCCGACATGATGTTGTGTTCTCCGTGTGCGTGTCGCGCAATGCAGTGGCGATCCGGATCAGGCCGCTTGTTCGGCGCGCGCCGCCATGATCAATTCGCCGGCGCGCGTCTCGTCCATGCCGTCGACCGCGAATTCCATCAGTTCGTCGGTAGCCAGGTCCGCCAGGTTCTCGCGCGTGGTGACGCCGTGTTCGGCCAGCGCGAAGGCGGTTTCCTCGTCCATGCCCTCGACACCGAGCAGATCGTCTGCCGGCTTGTTGTCCTCGACGCCTTCCTCGACCGCGAGCGCGTCGGTGAGCAACGCATCGCGGGCGCGCGCGCGAAGTTCTTCGACGATGTTCTCGTCGAAACCCTCGATCGCCATCAGCTCACCGGTCGGCACGTAGGCGATTTCCTCGACCGTGGTGAAGCCTTCCTGCACGAGGATGCCGGCGATTTCCGCGTCGACTTCGAGTTTGTCCTGGAACAGCTTGCGCGCGGCTTCCTGCTCGGCCTCGGACTTCTGCGCGACCTGGTCCTGGGTCATCACGTTGAGCTGCCAGCCGGTGAGCTTGCTGGCCAGGCGCACGTTCTGGCCGCCGCGACCGATCGCTTGCGAGAGCTTGTCCTCGGCGACCGCGATGTCCATCGAATGCTTGTCTTCGTCCATGATGATCGATTGCACTTCGGCCGGCGCCATCGCATTGATCACGAATTGCGCAGGATTGTCGTTCCACAACACGATGTCGATGCGCTCGCCATTCAACTCGTTCGACACCGCCTGCACGCGCGAACCGCGCATGCCGATGCAGGCGCCGATCGGATCGGTGCGGTTGTCGTGCGCGAGCACGGCAATCTTGGCGCGATCGCCCGGATCGCGCGCGGCGCCCTTGATCTCGACCAGGCCCTGGCCGACTTCGGGCACTTCGAGCTTGAACAGCTCCATCATGAATTCCGGCGCGGTGCGCGAAACGAACAATTGCGGACCGCGCGGCTCCGGCCGCACTTCGAAAAGGTAACCGCGCACGCGATCGCCGGCACGCACCGCTTCGCGCGGGATCGCTTTGTCGCGCGGGATATAGGCCTCTGCGTTGCCGCCCAGGTCGAGGTACACGCTGCCGCGTTCGACGCGCTTGACCACGCCGGTGAGCAACTCGCCGATGCGATCCTTGTATGCATCCACGACCTGCGCGCGCTCGGCTTCGCGCACGCGCTGCACGATCACCTGCTTGGCCGCCTGCGCGGAAATGCGTCCGAAATCGGGGTTGTCGATGGGTTCTTCGATGAACTCGCCAACCTGGATGTCCGGATGCGTGTCGACCGCGTCCATCAGGCGCAGTTGGCGGTCCGGCGATTCCATCACCACATCGTCGGCGACCACTTCCCAGCGGCGGAAGGTTTCGTAATCGCCGCTGTTCTTGTCGATCGCCACGCGCGTGGCGACATCCTCGGCGAGATAGCGCTTCTTCGCCGCGGAAGCGAGCGCCGCTTCCATCGCGTCGAAAATCACGTTCTTGTCGACGCCTTTTTCGTTGGCGACGGCTTCCACGACCAGGAGAAGATCCTTGCTCATGTTCTTGCTCTCACTTCGATTTCTTGTTTGGTTTGTGCTTGCCGGGCTTGCCGGCGGGTTCGTCGAATTGCGGCACCAGCTTCGCCTTGTGGATGTTCGCGTGCGCGATGCGCACCGGCGTTCCATCCTGTTCCAGGATCACGTCCTCGCCTTCCACCGCCAGGATCGGTCCCTGGAACCGGCGCCGTCCGGCGATGGCGAGATTGACTTCCACCTTCGCCGACTGTCCCGCGATGCGCGCGAACTGGCCGGGCGTATACAACGGCCGGTCCAGTCCCGGCGACGACACTTCCAGCGTGTAGCGACCCGGAATCGGATCGTTCACGTCGAGCGTTGCCGACACCTGCCGGCTCACCGCCTCGCAATCCTCCACCGTCACCGCGCGGCTGGCTGCGTCGATGTACACGCGCACCAGCCCGTTGCCCTGCGACGGGCTGTACTCGACGCCGAGGCATTCCAGACCGAGATCCGTCACGACCGGCGTCAGCAAATTGGTCAGTTCCGCATTGAACATGGGTTTTTCGCGGGTACAAAAAAAGGCCACAAGGGCCTTTCCTGGTCCGCCGTTGTCTTGCATCCAAACATCGGCTAACGCGCATCCTGCGCAAGAAGTAAAAATAAAACGTTGGTAGCGGGGGCAGGATTTGAACCTGCGACCTTCGGGTTATGAGCCCGACGAGCTGCCAGACTGCTCCACCCCGCACCGGGGAACGCGCATTCTAGCCGAGTGCGGGAGTTTGG
>JAFEEK010000504.1 GCA_018241165.1 Pseudomonadota bacterium | reverse complement strand
CGCCGTATTCGACGGTGCTGTTGAACGTGACGTATCACCCGATCATGGGGCGGTATCTGAATGCGTATCGCAACGTCAAGGCGACCTTTGTCGGCGGCGTGCAGACCACCAGTCCCGACGAAAATTACGCGCGCGAAGTGATGCAGTTGTTCTCGATCGGCCTGATCATGCGCCATCCGGACTTTTCGCCGGTGCTGACCAATCCGCTCGATCCGGAAAGCACGATCCCGACCTACGATCAGGGTGTCATCACGCAGAACGCCAAGGTGTTCACCGGATTCACCTGGAGCGATGCGCCGCAGGGCAGCGGGCCGCCGAATTACAGCGGGGCTAGTTTCTACGGCGGCGGAGTGAATTTCGCCGCCCAGTACGCGCCGATGGCCTGCTGGGGTACCGAACTGTTCCCGGCCACGGGCACCGGCAGCAACAACATGCGCCACGACATCACGACGAAGGCGGTGCTGGGCTATGGCGGCGTCGGCACCACGAATACGATCCCGGCGAATCAGACCTGCGCACAGGATGTAACCGACGAGTTGAGCATCATCGCCACGCATCCGAACGTGGCGCCGTTCATCTCGCGCCAGTTGATCCAGCGCTTCGTCACCAGCAATCCGTCGCCGGCCTACATCGCCCGCATCAGCGCGGTATTCAACACGCCCGGCAACGATCTGGGCGACGTGGTCAAGGCCATCCTGACCGATACCGAAGCGCGCAATCCACCGCCACTCTGCGGCAGCGTCAATTGCGACAGCTACGGCAAGCTGCGCGAGCCGGTGTTGAGCCTGACCGCGATGTGGCGCGCGTTCAACGCCAAGGCGCCGGCGCCGGACCAGTATGGCGAGATCGCGATGATCGGATACGGCGGCTTCCTCGGCAATTTCGGCCAGGCCCCGTACGAATCGCCGACCGTGTTCAATTTCTACCTGCCCGATTACCAGCAGCCCGGCGTGTTTGCCGACAACAACCTGTATTCGCCGGAATTGCAGATCACCAACGAGTCGACGGCCTACACCACGGCCAACACCTACTATCAGTTCACCGCAAATGCCTATCAGGGCATGACCAATCCGCGCACCGATCGGCCGCTGATCGATCTGTCGTCGCTGACGGTGAATGCGAACAATCCGGCGGCGATGGTGGCGACGATCAACTCGGCGCTGTTTTACGGGAACATGTCCGCATCGATGCAATCGACCCTGATCGGCATGTTGACCTACATGAATGCATCGCCTCCGGAAGAGGCCTGGTCGGCGATTTATGTCGCCATGCTTTCGCCCGAATTCGCCACGCAACGCTGAAGGAGACGGTCATGGGTATTTCACGCAATTCCCGCCGCGATTTCCTGCGCAACATGGGCTGCCTGGCCTGTGGCGGCACCGCCGCGGCGCTGCTGCCGCAATTGCACATGATGGGCACGGCGCTGGCGGACACATCCGCCGCCACCGGTTACAAGGCCCTGGTGTGTGTCTATCTGTACGGCGGCAACGACGCATGGAACATGCTCGTGCCGTTCGACACGGCGCGTTACAACACCTATGCCACGTCGCGCAGCGGCGTGTACAACGCGGCGAGCAATCCGGGCGGACTTGCGCTGCCGCTGCCTGCCGCCAGCGCAAGAATCGTCGACGGCAACGATCCATCCTCGGCCACGAACCAGTACTTCCTGCATCCGGCCATGCCGGAGATGACCACGCTGTTCAATCAGGGCAAGCTGGCCTTTGTCGTCAATGCGGGCTCGCTGGTCAAGCCGATCACGATGGCCGACTACACCGCCAACTCGGCGAACTATCCGCAACAATTATTCTCCCACGCCGATCAGACCAATCAATGGCAGCAGGCCTTCGCGCAGCAAGGCGTGACCCTGGGCTGGGGCGGGCAGTGCGGCGATACGCTCAAACCGGGCAATGCCAACACCCAATTGTCGCCGTGCATTTCCATCGCCGGTGCGAATCGTTTCCAGGTCGGTACGAACACCATCCCGTATCAGATGTCCTCGGGCGGGCTGACCAGTCTGTCGGCCATGTGCAACCCGACGCCGTGCGCTTCGGGAACATCGAACACGAGTGTGCGCGACAAGGCGCTGCAAATCTTGCTTGGCGACACCTATGCCAACGACTTTGCCGGCGGCTATGCCGCGACGTTCAAGCGCGGACGCGACCTGAACAATCTGCTCAGCGCGGGCCTCGGCGGCACGACGCTTACGACCACGTTTCCACCCAACAATTCGCTCGCCGCGCAATTGCAGACCGTGGCCAAGATGATCAAGCTGTCGGTGGCGCAAAATTACGCCACGCGGCAGATCTATTTCGTGACGATGGGCAGTTTCGATCTGCATTCGGGAATGATGACCGGCGGTAACAGCGATCATGCCGCGCTGCTGACCACCCTGTCGCAGGCGCTCAATGCGTTCTGGACCAGCATGGGCCCGACCGATGTCAATGCGCAGAACAACGTCACCGTGTTCACGATGTCCGAGTTCGCACGCACGTTGCAATCCAATGGATCCGGCTCCGATCACGGCTGGGGCACGGTGCAGATGGCACTCGGCGGAGGGGTTCATGGCGGCCGGCTGTACAGCAATGGCGGCGGGCCGATTACCGGTTTCCCGAACCAGGCCTTGAACGCGCCGAACAATTTCTCGCGCGGACAAATGATCCCCGGCATCGGCGTGGAGCAATACGCGGCGACGCTGGCGCAGTGGATGGGAATCTCCGTCAGCCAGTGCAACACGATCTTCCCGAACCTGACGAAGTTCGGCGCGAACAATCTCGGATTCGTCTGAGATGCGGCATGGTGTCGTTGTCGCGGCGCTGGCCGCTTGCAGTACGCTGGCCGGAAGTTTCGCGGCGTTCGCGCAAACATTGCCGAATGGCTGCACATCCATTGCCGATGTGCCGGCGCAGTTCAGCGGCATCCAGTACGGGGCGGCGATCCAGGGGTTGTTCGACAACTTTCTGACCAATGGCGGTACCGCGGGATGCGTCGATTGCCATACCAATCCGGCTTCCACCGCTTCCGGACATCTTGACCTGACCGATGGTGTTTCCTGGGCGCATCTTTTCGGTGTGAAAAGCTACGAAAATCCGAACGTCAAATACGTCGTGCCCAATCACCCGGAGCAAAGCCTGCTGTTCCAGAAGGTCAACTGCGACAATCCGCAGGTGGGCGTGCGCATGCCGGATGGATTCCCGCCGGGAACCTTGAGTCCCGAACAGCAGGCGACGATCTACGACTGGATCGCCGAAGGCGCGCCCGCTGGCACCACCGACGGCATCTTCCGCAACGGTTTCGATATTCGCGGATTCGCGCAGTAGCGATCCGCCCGTGCGTTGACACGCGTCGCCATCGCACCGCCATCGTGCCGCCTCAATCGCGCGGCTATACTTGGCGTGAAATCACCGCTGGGGAAAGCCGATGATCGTTTCGAGGTTCGCGTCCTGGATGCGCGGCGCCACGCTTGTGTCTTGTGGCTGCGCGATATTGCTCGCCGGTTGTGGCAAATCCGGCAATGAACTTCCGCAGGTGCAGGGCAAGGCACCGATTGCCGCACAGGCCGCAAAGACCGAAACGTCGCAGGCTTTTGCACTCGCCTCGGCGCATCCGGATCAGTCGCAGGGCCAGCTCGCGATCGCGCTGGAGTTTTCGCACCGCCTCGCCGGCGCCCAGGCCTTCGACACGCTGATCGATGTCAAGGATGCCAAGGGCGGCGTCGTCAACGGCAGTTGGGCGCTGGACGAAGACGGCAAGACCTTGCGCTTTCCTTTCGTCAAGGCCGATGCGACGTATCGCGTCGCGATCAAGGGCACGCTGGCAGCGGCGGATGGCAAGACGCTCGGCAGCGCGGTCGAGCGCGACATCTACACCGGGCCGATGGAACCGGCCGCCGGATTCGCCTCGCAAGGCAGCGTGCTGCCGGCGCGCGAGTCGCGTGGCTTGCCGGTGGTGTCGGTGAACGTGAAGGACGTCGACGTCGATTTCTTCCGCGTGCGCGATGGCGAACTGTCGAATTTCTTCGCCGCCTACCAGCGCAGCGGCAAGCGCTCGGGTTGGGACCTCGACCCGCAATACGGCTGGTATGGCCGCAAGGGCAAACCGCTGACGCAAATCGCCGATTCGGTGTATGCCAACCGATTCGTACTCGACGGCAAGCAGAATGAGCGCGCGTTGTCGTACCTGCCGATCCAGAACATCGCCGAGCTGGCCAAGCCGGGACTGTATTTCGCCGCGATGCGCCGCGCCGGATCCCTGCGCGATCAATACGACACGAGTTTCTTCTTCGTCAGCGACATCGGCCTGCACACGCGCGCCTACAAGGACACGCTGTTCGTGCACACGGCCTCGCTCAAGTCCGGTGCGCCGCTGGCGAGCGTGGATCTGACCGTCGTCGACGCCAAAGGCAACACCGTCATTGCGGGCAAGACTGATGCCGACGGCAATGCGTTGCTCGCCTACACGCTGAAAGCCGACCAGGTGCTGACCGCGAAAAGCGGCAAGGACGTGTCGATCCTGCCGTTCAACCAGCCGGCGTTGGATTTGTCCGACTTCGCCGTGGCCGGACGCAAACAGGAATGGTTCGACGTGTTTGCCTGGTCCGGTCGCGACCTGTACCGGCCCGGCGAAACGATCCGCCTGTCCGCGCTGTTGCGCGATTACGACGGTAATCCGATCAAACCGCAGCCACTGTTCGTAACTTTGAAACAACCCGATGGCCGGCCGTACGCCGAAGCCAAACTCGAGCCGAAGGACCTGAATTATTTCGACTGGGCGCGGACGATTCCGGCCGATGCGCCGACCGGCAAGTGGCAGGTCGAGTTTCGCCTGGATCCCGCGAGCAAGGAAGCCACGCAGAGCATCGCGTTTCGCATCGAGGAATTTTTGCCCGAGCGCCTGAAACTGGATCTGACCAGCGCCGCGCCGACGATCGCGCCCGGCGCGCCGCTGAAACTCGACGTGCAATCCGACTATCTCTACGGCGCGCCCGCTGCTGGCAATCGCTTCACCGCGCGGCTGACGCTTGCGCCGGACGAGCATCCGGTCGATGCGCACGCGGATTATTTCTTCGGCGACCCCACGCTGGAATTGCCGAAAGAGGCCAAGGACGTCCTCGACACCACGCTCGACGATCACGGCAAACTCACGACCGATATCGCG
>JAFEEK010000503.1 GCA_018241165.1 Pseudomonadota bacterium | reverse complement strand
GGGAGAGGGGGCTAAAACAACCCGCTCGGAATGATCCTTCTCCAGCGGAAATTCGCGCCACAATTCGCCAATCGTCTTGCCCAGCACGGGGTGCTTCACGTCCGGCGCGATATCCGCCAACGGCTTGAGCACGAAGGCGTACTTCAGCTCCGGCCGCGGAATCTCCAGGTTGCCCTGCCCTTTCACGACTTGATCGCCAAACAGGACGATATCGATGTCGAGCGTGCGGCTGGAAAACCGCGGTACGTCGCGGCGCCGGCCGTGCCGGTCTTCCAGCGCATGCAGCCACTCGTTGAGTACGCCGACGCCAACATCCGTGTCGATGCCCACCGCGAGGTTGAGGAAATCCGGACCATCGAACCCGACTGCGGGAAAGCGATACACCGGCGAGGCGACGATGTCGCCGAAATGGCCGCGCAATTCGCGCAACGCGGCGCGCAGGTTCGCTTCCGGTTCCAGGTTCGAGCCAAGGCTGAGCCAGGCGCGGGTCATGGCCACCCTAGCTCGTCATTCCGGCCAAGGATTGGCCGGAATCCAGGAGGCAGGACGCCAACAGAAAAGACACTGGATTCCGGCTTTCGCCGGAATGACGACAAAGAAAAATCATGCCAGTTTCTCGCCACGCTCGATCATCACCCCCACCGCCTTCGATCCGGTCACCGCGCCGGGTTTGGACAGTTTCAGGCGCAGCCACGCGACGCCGAATTCCTCGCGCACGATCTGTGCACAGCGTTCGGCCAGGGTTTCCACAAGTTCAAAATGGGATGCTTCCACAAACGCAATCAGGCGCTTGGCGATCTTCTTGTAGTCGAGCGTATCTTCGATCTTGTCGCTGGCGGCGGGCCGGCGGTTGTCGAATGCCATTTCCAGATCCAGCGCCACGGTTTGCTTGATCTTGCGCTCCCAGTCGTAGATGCCGATGACGGTTTCGATACGCAGGTCTTCGATGAAGACGACGTCCATCACGCGGCCTCCAGCGGCGACAGCGATTCCAGGTTCCAGCGCGGGGCGACTTTGATCGCCGCGTCGTCGTGCAGACCGGCTTGCAGGCGCAGGGCGCCGGCCAGCGCGATCATCGCGCCGTTGTCGGTGCAGAATTCCAGGCGCGGGAAATACACGCGGAAACCTTCGCGCTTAGCCGCCTCGGCCAATTGCGCGCGCAACTTGCGATTCGCGCCGACACCGCCGGCGATGACGAGGCGCGTGTTGCCGGTTTGCTCCAGCGCGCGGCGGCATTTGATCAGCAAAGTCTCGACAATGGCGTCCTCGAAGCCGCGCGCGATGTCCGCCTTGGCATTCGGCTCATCCGCATGTTTTTGGAAAGCGAGCAATACCTGGGTTTTCAATCCGGAGAAACTGAAATCCAGCCCGGGCCGATCGGTCATCGGGCGCGAGAATTTGAATTTGCCCCCGGCGCCGGTTTCGGCCAACTTGGCCAATGCCGGACCACCCGGATACGGCAATCCCATCAGCTTGGCGGTCTTGTCGAAGGCCTCGCCGGCGGCATCGTCCAGGGTGTCGCCGAGCAGGCGATAGCGGCCGATGGCGGACACTTCAATCAGCATCGAGTGGCCGCCCGACACCAAAAGGGCCACGAACGGCGGCTGCGGCGGATCGGCTTCGAGCAGGGGCGCGAGCAGGTGGCCTTCCATGTGGTGCACGCCGATCGCGGGCACATCCAGCGCCCAGGCCAGCGCGCGCGCGCAGGCCGCGCCGACCAGCAGTGCCCCGACCAGCCCCGGCCCGGATGTATAGGCCACGCCGCCCAGATCGCGCGTGGTCATGCCGGCGCTGCGCAGGGTTTCGCGGATCAGCGGCACGAGTTTGCGCACGTGGTCGCGGCTGGCCAGTTCCGGCACCACGCCGCCGTAGTCGGCGTGCATCTTGATCTGGCTGTACAGGGTATGCGCGATCAACCCGCGGTCAGGGCTGAACACCGCCACCCCGGTCTCGTCGCAGGAGGTCTCCACGCCAAGCACTGGGCCCGACACGGGGCCGGATTTTGCAATTTTCTCAGTCTGCACGGTAAAATACGCGGCTCGCCCGAAGGTCGGGCACTAAGTGTACAGCGGAGACCCCATGCCCAACGTCAAAGTTCGCGAGAACGAGCCTTTCGAGTTCGCGCTGCGTCGCTTCAAGCGCACCTGCGAAAAGGCCGGCGTGCTGGCCGAAACGCGCAAGCGCGAGTTCTACGAAAAGCCCACGCAAGAGCGCAAGCGCAAGGCCGCCGCGGCGGTGAAGCGCCACCTGCGCCGCGTTTCGCGCGACGTGACCAAGCGCAAGCGTTTGTACTGAGCGCCGCGTTTAGCGTTTTCGACGGCCGGTACGCGCGAGCGTGACCGGCCGTTTGTTTTTGTATTTTTGCATTCGTCCATGAATGCGAGAATCACGAAGCGGCCATCCTTGGCCGCACTTCTCACCAAGAGCATCCCACCATGGACCTCAAAACCCGCCTGACCGACGACATGAAGGCCGCGATGAAAAGCGGCGAAAGAGATCGCCTCGCCACGATTCGCCTGATCAACGCGGCGATCAAGCAGCGCGAAGTCGATGAACGCATCCAGCTCGACGATGCGCAAGTTTTGTCCGTTCTGGAGAAGATGCTCAAGCAGCGCCGCGATTCGATCACGCAGTTCGAAGCCGCCGCACGCCACGATCTCGCCGACAAGGAGAAAGCCGAGGTCGTCGTGATCCAGGCCTATATGCCCGCGCAGATGACGCCGGCGGAGGTCGACGCCGCGATCGCCGCCGCAATCGCCGAGTCCGGCGCGACCGGCCCGAAGGACATGGGCAAGGTGATGGGGCTGGTCAAATCCAAAGTCGCCGGCCGCACCGACATGGGCAAGTTGTCGGAGCTGGTCAAGGCCAAGCTGGCAGCGCAGGGCTGAGCCACCGCGTAAACTGGCGGCCCGCCCACCGGAGGTGCACGAATGACCGAACAAAAACCCCTGCGCCGTTCGCGCAACGACCGCAAGATCGCCGGCGTCTGCGGCGGCCTGGCGGAACATTTCGGCCTCGATCCGACCTACACGCGCATCGGCTATGTGCTGTTGTCGATCTTGTCCGCCGCGTTTCCCGGCACGCTGATCTACCTGATCCTGTGGTGGCTGGTGCCGGAAGAGGGTTGAGCGCCAGGTTGGGATTAACATGGGACTCCAGGCGGAGACTGCGATGGAACACGTCATCAATATCCACATCGAGAAATTGCCCGAGGGCGTTTATCTGGCGACCAGCAACGATGTGCCGGGTCTCGTCGCGCAAGGGCGTACGATTGCCGAAACGCTGGAGATCGCGCGCGACGTCGCCAAGAAGCTGCTCGACGCGCAAGCCGGGCGCTCGCCGGTAGGCGCGCATCTTGCTCCCACCGCCGAATCGTTCGACTACCCATTGATCTTGGGCGCGTGACGCCATGGGCCGGCTTGGCGGATACCGCTACCGCGAAGTCGTGCGCCGCCTGAAAGCCTTCGGATTCACATTCGACCGGCAGGCAGCCGGATCGCATGAAATCTGGTTCAACGCGAAAAATAATCGCTACACGACCATTCCGAATCATCCCGGCGATATGCCTGAAGGCACCCTGCGTGCCATTCTCCGGCAGGCCGGAATCGAACCCGAAGAATTCCTGTCACGCTGATGCCCGGCCGCATCCCCGAAAAATTCATCGACGACCTGCTCGCCCGCGTCGACATCGTCGAGGTGATCGAACAGCGCGTGCCGCTGAAAAAGGCGGGCCGCGACTGGAGCGCGCGTTGTCCGTTCCACGACGAACGTTCGGCCTCGTTCACGGTGAGTCCGAACAAGCAGTTCTACCACTGCTTCGGCTGCGGCGCGCACGGCAGCGCGATCCGGTTCCTGATGGAATACGACCGCATGGAGTTTCCCGACGCGATCGAGGAACTCGCCTCACGGGTGGGCCTGAAGGTGCCCTACGAAGGCGGCGGCAAGCGCACGGCGGTCGAAGATTCGGCAGACATGTACACCGTGCTCGACGCCTGCGCGAAGTTCTACCAGCGCGAGCTTGGCAAAAGCGAAAAGGCGCGAGCGTATTTCGACGCGCGCGGACTCGATGCGCAAACCATCGAACGCTTCGGCCTGGGCTACGCGCCGGATGCATGGGATGGCGTGAAGTCCGCGCTTGGCACCAATCCGCAACGCATTGCCCTGCTCGAAAAATCCGGCATGCTCACGCGTGGCGAGCGCGGCACGCCCTACGACCGCTTCCGCGACCGGGTGATGTTTCCGATCCAGGATCGGCGCGGAAGAACGATTGCGTTTGGAGGAAGAATTCTTGTTGAGAAGTCCGGCGAGGGATCGCCGGTTCTTGATCCTGGCGCGCAGGACGCGCGCAAAAATAAAGACTCGGGCGCGAAGTATCTCAACTCGCCCGAGACGCCGCTGTTCCACAAGGGCCAGCAACTGTTCGCGCTGTGGCAGGTGCGCCAGACACACAGCAAGATTCCGCGCCTGATCGTGGTCGAGGGCTACATGGACGTGATTGCGCTGTTCCAGAACGGCGTGACCCAGGCCGTGGCCACGCTCGGCACCGCGACCACACGCGACCATGCAGAACTTTTGTTCCGCAATTGCGCCGATGTGTATTTCTGTTTTGACGGCGACCGTGCCGGGCGCGGCGCGGCGTGGAAGGCGGTGGAATCCGTGTTGCCGCGCATGCGCGACGGGCGTCAGGCGTTTTTCCTGTTCCTTCCCGACGGAGAAGACCCGGACTCGCTCATTCGCAAGGAAGGCCAGGCCGGTTTCGAGGACCGGCTGAAGAACGCCACGCCGCTGTCCGACTTCTTCTTCGCCCATCTCAGTATCGACGTGAACTTGTCCAGCCTCGATGGCAAGGCGCGCCTGGCCGAACATGCGCGGCCACTGCTGACCCAGATTCCCGATGGCGCATTCCGCGACCTGATGCTCGGCGAACTCGACCGCATCACGAACGTGAAGCTGCGT
>JAFEEK010000502.1 GCA_018241165.1 Pseudomonadota bacterium | reverse complement strand
GACGTAACGCACGTTCGGCGCCGGCGTCGCAGTGGCCTGGGTTTCGGTCAGGCGCAGGCCCGCCAGATCATGGGTCGGTGTTTGCGGAACCGGCATCTCGCCAACCACCAGGTCTTCGAGGCCCCGGCCAACGGCGACATCCAGCGTCGGTTCGATTTCCAGCGCAGGCGGCGGCTCCGGCGACGGCACAGCCGGCGCTGGCGACTGTTCGCCGCGATCCATGCGCGCGATGTATTCGTCGATGCTTTCGCCGGTCAATTCGATCGTCGGCATCTCGGCGGCGTTCTCGACGCCTGCGGTCTCGGGTTTCACTCCGGCCTCGCCGCTGGCCGGATGATCCTCGCTCCAGCGCGGGTAGGCGCCCTGATGCGCATCGGCCATTGCGATCGCAATCGGCGCCGTGACGGCATGCATGGACTGCGGCGGAATACCGGGCAGCCCGTCGCCACCGCCATCATCGGGCGGTACCGGCCAGTAGCCAAGCGCAGTCAGGCTCTGTCGGGTCACGTCGAGGATGCGGTCGCGGCCGCCGCGCTGGTCGCGCGTGGCTTCCAGGTAATACTCCACCGATGCCAGCGCATCGGCGAGCTTGTCCATCTGCTCGGCGGTCGGTACGCGCCGATGGCGCAGCAATTCGACCTGGATGAAACGCACGATGCCTTTCATCAGTTGCGCGGCATCGTTCAAGTCCAGGATGCGCAACGCGCCGGCGATTTCCTCGAGCAATGGCGGAATCGGCTCGACCTTGGCGTGATCCCACGGCGATTCGATGAAGGCGACGATATCGAGTTTGGCCTGGCCGATGTTGGCCGTGGCCTCTTTCATCAGCGCATCGAGGATCTTGCGCGCTTCGGCCTTGGGCAGTTCCAGGCCTTGTGGGCCGGAGCCGCTACCACTTTCCGTGCCGGCATCCGCACCGAGGCGGTCGATGTGATCGTCCAGCGACGCTTCGACGTAGAGCAAGGCGCCGGCCACGTCGAGCAGGGTCGTTTCGTCGGCGGGACGGGACTTGTTCGCCATCTCCTCGACAACCTTGCGCTGTTCGGTGACCACGCGCCTCGGCACGCCCAAACCGAGCATGCCGAGGGTGTCGCCGACGCGATCCAGGACATCTGCCTGCGCCATCAACTCGGCCGGATCCGGGCTCTGCGCGCGCAGGAAGATGTCCAGCGCTTCCTTGACGCGCAACAAGTCGTCCTTGATCGCGACCGAAACGGTGTCGAGCAGGCTGCGGTTGTGTCCGGAGATCGAACCCTTGGCGTGTTCGAGCTCCTTTTCGCTTGGCAGCAAGGTATCGAGCTTGTAGGTGGTGCGGATCGCCGCAGCGCGCTCGCCGCCGGCGCCGGCATGGGCGATGTAGAACAGCAGGTTCTTGGTCAGGTCCGACGGCGGCGCGGAACGGAATCCCGCTTCGCCGCCATCAACAAGACGCTTGATCTCGCGATCGACCTTGCCGAACAGCAGCTTCACGGCCGGATTGGCCTCGACCGCGCCGCTGGCCACGCCTTCGAGCACGCCCGAGGCCACCCACCACAGCCGACGCGCATCGTCCTGCGTGCATGCGCTGCGCAGTCGATCGAGCACTTCGATCATGCGCGCGAGCTGTTCGGCGGCGGCATCCTCGCGGATCCAGCGCAACAGCGACAACTGGAATGCCGAGCGCAGGCGCGCGGCCTCGGCCTTCAATTCCGCTTCCGGCTTGGTGCTTGCCGCACCGCTGGCCGCGGCAGGCAGCGGCGCAGACAGATCCGGCGAGAACAATACCGACTCGGTCAGCAATTTTTCGCCGCGCGTGGCGCGCAGGTCGTTGAGCAACGGCAACAGGACGATCGGGATGTCCTTGTGGCCGCTCTGCAGGCGCTCCAGGTAATCTGGCAGTTGCACGATGCCGCGCATGAGCACGGAATAGCTGTCGTCCTTGGCCTTGATCTGGCCGTCGAGCAGGGCCAGGGCGACGCGTTCCATTTCTTCCACGACCATCGCCGCGCCGTACAGCTCGACCATGCGCAAGGTGCCCTGCACCTGGTGCAGGTAGGTCGCGCAAAAACGCATCAGGCTCGAGTCGGCGGGATCCTCGACATAGGCTTCAAGCGACTGGCGCGCCTGCTTGAGCGTTTCGTCGAGTTCCTGCTTGACCCAATTGAGCGTGGTGAAGTCGATGTTGTCGTCTTGCAATTTCATGGTCGTTCTCTCAACTCGTGCGCCGGAAGGCCAGCACATTGCGATTGTCCACACGCGCGAGTTGCGCGTGCGCGAACTGCGTCACTTCCCCCGGTCCCAGCACCAGCAGGCCGCCGGGCTTGAGCAACTTGGCGAGCGTGGCGAGCAGGTCGCGACGCCGCTCGCGGGCAAAATAGATCAGCACGTTCTGGCAGAAGATCAGGTCCAGCCGCTTCATCGACGCGCCGACCGCATCGAGCAGGTTGAACTGCGCGAAACCCACGCGCTTGCGCAACGATTCGTGGATGCGAAAACTGTCCGCATCCAGCGCCTGCGCGTAGCGCTCGCGGTACTCCACCGGAATCTCGTCCATTTTCGTGCGCGGGTAAAGCCCGGCGCGACCAACGGCCAAAGCGGGCTGACTCACGTCCGTCGCGGTCACGCCAAAATAGGATTTCCCGCCACGCTCGGCCAGATGCCGATCCAGCACCATCGCCAGCGTGTAGGCTTCTTCGCCGGTGGAGCAGCCCACGCTCCAGGCATGCATGGCGCCGCGCTCCGGATCGGACGTTATCTGCGGCAGCCAGTCGCGCGCGATCAGATCCAGCGACGGCGGATGGCGGAAGAAATGCGTCTCGTGCACGGTCAGGCGATCGACCAGCGTCGTCCACTCGATCGCGCCTTCGGGAATTTTCTGCAAGTCGCGAAGGTAGGTCTCGAAATCCGTGTGACCGGTCTCGCGCATGCGCCCGCGCACGCTCGTCACCAGGAACGCCTTGCGCTTGAGCGGCACGACAACGCCCGTGCGCTTTTCGAGCAGAATTGCCCAGCGCTCGAACTGGCTGTCGTCCATGCCCGGCAACGACACAGGCGGCGACCAATTCCCGGCGGCAGCGGTCATGCCCGATACAAGCCTCCAAATTCATTTGCGCCAAGCGGCCCGCGTTCATCGACGCCACCCCTGCGGGAGTTCAGTCCGTCCTTATGCCGGCAGCTTGAAGTCCGCCACCGAACGACGCAGGTCTGCGGCCAGTTGCGCCAGGTTGCCGATCGACTCGGCGGTCTGGCTGGCGCCGACCGACGTCTGCGTGGTGATTTCCTGAATCACGTTCATGGTCGCGGAAATATTCGTTGCTGCGGCCGACTGCTGGCGTGCCGCTTCGGAAATGTTCTGAATCAGGTCGGCCAGGTTGTTCGACACCTGCTCGATCTCGCCCAGCGCGGTGCCGGCGTCCTCGGCCAGGCGCGCGCCGTTCACCACTTCGGACGTGGTTTGTTCCATCGAGGTGACCGCTTCGTTGGTATCGGCCTGAATCGTCTGCACCAGCGTTTCGATTCGGCGGGTGGCGCCGGAAGCGCGTTCGGCCAGTCGCTGCACTTCGTCCGCAACCACCGCGAATCCGCGGCCTGCCTCACCGGCGGATGCCGCCTGAATGGCGGCGTTCAACGCCAGGATGTTCGTCTGCTCGGCGATGTCGTTGATGAGTTCGACGATGGATCCGATTTCCTGCGAGGATTCGCCAAGGCGCTTGATGCGTTTCGAGGTTTCCTGGATCTGGTCGCGGATCGAGTCCATGCCTTGAATCGTCTGGCGCACGATGCCGGCGCCCTTGGAGGCGATCTGCACCGAGCGCTGCGCCACGTCGGCCGACTCGGCCGAGTTTTTCGACACCTCGTCGATGGATACCGCGATCTCGTTGATCGCGGCCGATGCGGAGGTGATCTGCTGCGCCTGATGTTCGGCGGCTTCGGCCAGGTGCATGGCGGTGGCCTGGGTTTCCTGCGCCGAGGTCGAAACGTGCAAGGCCGTATCGTTGATCGTCGTCACCAGTGAGCGCAACGCCTCGACCGCGAAGTTCACCGAGTCCGCGATTGCGCCGGTGATGTCTTCGGTAACCGTGGCTTTCACCGTCAGATCGCCTTCGGCCAGCGAGCCCATTTCATCGAGCAGTCGCAAAATGGCTTCCTGGTTGCGCTGGTTCAGTTCGGCGGTGACCTGGTAGCGCTGGCGCTGGCTGCGGATCTGGCTCGCGATCAAGAGGATGACGAGGAAGATCGCTGCGGCCGCGGCCAGCACACCGATGATGAGGTTCGGGAACGGTCGCGAGGACTGCAATTCACCCAGGCGCACCGCCACCGGCTCGGCTTTGAGCAGCATGGTCTGCGAGTCGATCGAGGTCTGGTCGGCGGCCTGTTTCACATCCTGCAGGGCCGAGGCGGAATCGAGCAGCTTCTTGACCGGATCGCCGACGAGATCGGTCCATTGCGTGTTCATGTCCGAAAGAATCTGGCGCGCGTTCGGGTTGTCCATCGCGCGGATGTTCAGGTCCGGATTGCCGCTGATCAGACCGGCCAACACAGCGCCGTAGAACTGGGCGTCACGCTGCAAGCCATCGGCGGCGGACTGCGCTTCTTCGCCGCCCTGCACGATGGTCTGCACGCGGCGCTGCATGCGGTCGGCGAGCAGCATCTCGCGCGAGGAGATCATTACCTGGCTGGGCGAGCCGTTCTTGTCGGTGAGGATCTTGACCACTTCGTCCATGCGCGAGTTGAGCACGGGCATCTTGGAGTTGAAGTCGGCGGCGACCTGGGCGGTGTTGAGCACCTGTTCCTTGGAGTCGAGGATCTTGGTGGCGCTTGTGTTCAGCGGTTGCCAGGCCTTGTCGAGGTCGGAAATTTCCTTGGCGACGCCGGATACCTCACCGTAGCCGCGCATGCCGGTGTTCTTGTCGCCCTTGCTGAGCTTGCTGAGCAGGTCGTCGATCGTGTTGCGCGTGGCTTCCAGGCTCTTGAACGCGTCGATATTGCCGCCTGCGGCCGCGTTGGCGACGGTCGACAACTGCTGCGACAGCACCTGCACCTTGGTGACCAGGGCACTGGCCTTGGCGTCTTGCGACGCGTTGTAGGTCAGCCAGCCGAAGTCGATCACGGCCACCAGGATCGCCGCGATCAGCAACACCACGAGCAGGGTGTTGGCACCTGTCCGTTCCTTACCGCCTGTTGCGCCTGTCGTTACGCTCATGATTCATGCCCCTTGCAAGCTTGCGATGGCCGCCGCGCTAAGCCGCGGCCTGTACGAAATCGGGCGACCGCACCAGGGTCGCCATGCTGAACTGGCCCCAGTGCATCTCGCCCAACGGATATTTCTCGCCGACGAAACGACCGTAGCGTTCGTCGTCTTCGCCGATGGCCTCGGCGCGTTGTTCTTCGGAAAAGCTGCGCTGACCGAGCACTTCGTCGATCAGCAGTCCGACGCTGCCACCGGCCTGGCGCACGAGCAGCACGCGGCTGGCGTCGGTGACCTGGGTGCGCTCGCCTTCCAGATATTGCTTGAGATCGATCACCGGCACCAGGTTGCCGCGCACGTTGGCCACGCCCAGCAGCCAGCCGCGCGTGCCGGGCACGATGGTCAGCGCCGGCGGCGTCAGGATTTCGTTGACTTCATGGATGCCGCTGACCATGTAGCGCTGGCCGATGCGGAAGCCGATGCCGCGCCACAGGCCCGGCGCTTCGATCTGCTCGGGCATGCCGGCCACGTGCGCAAGACTGCGCCGCTCGTAATCGGCGAGCGCCTCGAACGGGGAAAGCAGCGGCGATTCGAAGTCGGCGGGCATTGGCGATCAGCTCGCGAGCAGTTTCTGGATGCGCCCGAGCAATTCGGGCTCGGCCACGGGCTTGACCATGAAATCCTTGGCGCCCTGGCGCAAGCCCCAGACGCGGTCGGTTTCCATGGATTTCGTGGTGACGATCAGGATCGGGATCGCCGAGGTGTCTGCATCGCGACTGAGCGTGCGCGTGGCCTGAAAGCCGTTCATGCCCGGCATGATCACGTCCATGATGACCAGATCCGGACGTTCGCGCTTGGCGGCGGCGATGCCTTCTTCGGCGCTGATTGCGCTGCTGACGCGATGGCCGTTCTTTTCGAGCAGCGTGGTGAACACGCGCACGTCGGTCGGCGAATCGTCGATGATGAGAATATGCGCCATCGTTTGCCCCTTGTTTGCCCGGATGGCCTCCGCGATCACTTCTGCGTCACATGCCGGCGGATCGCACCGAGCAGTTCTTCACGCGTGAACGGTTTGGTCAGGTATTGTTCGGAACCGACGATGCGACCGCGCGCCTTGTCGAACAGGCCGTCCTTCGAGGACAGCATGATCACCGGCGTGGCCTTGAACATCTGGTTGTTCTTGATCAGTGCGCAAGTCTGGTATCCGTCCAGACGCGGCATCATGATGTCGACGAAGATGATGTTCGGCTGCTGGTCGGAAATCTTCGCCAGCGCCTCGAAACCGTCGGTCGCGGTAACGACCTCGCAACCTTCCTTCTTGAGCAAGGTTTCGGCCGTGCGGCGGATCGTTTTCGAGTCGTCGATGACCATGACCTTCAAGCCGGCCAACTTGCCATCATTTTCAGTGTGTTCCACGTGCTAAACCCCCAACCGCAAGGAGTGCAAGATGCGCGTACCGGCCTGCCGAGCGATCTGCGCCAAAAACAGGCTACCCGGCGCCATATCGCGCCTGTTCCGAAGCTGTTTAACCAATACTTAGCAAATATGTCAAGTAAATCCGCTAACCCATCATTTTTGCTTGGAAAAAACTTGCCTCTGCGAGGCCTTTCAGCTGCGACTGCGAGCCTTGGACCCGCGCGCCGCAATGCTAGTATAGCCCCGACCCCGCCGTTGCGTGTTCTTGCAATGCCGCAAACCATGACCCAAAAGTCCAGCACATCCCGTGCCAAGTTTCACCGGCCGCGGAGCGCCAAGGCATGAAACTGCGCGTCGCCATATTGATGGATCCCATCGAGTCCATCCATGTCGAGAAGGACTCCAGCTTTGCCATGCTGCTGGAAGCCCAACGCCGCGGTCACGAACTGCTGTACCTGACCCAGAATTCGCTGGCCATCCGCGCTGCGGCGCCCTGGGCGCAGGCGCGCGGTTTGCGCGTGCGCGACGACGCGCGCGCCTGGTTCGATCTGGATGCCCCGCAATGGGTCGATCTGCGCGAGGTCGACGTGATCCTGGCGCGCAAGGATCCGCCGGTGGACGATCAGTTCATCTACGACACGATGGTGCTGGAACTGGCGCAAAACGGCGGCGCGCTCGTGGTCAACGATCCGCGCGCCTTGCGCGACGCCAACGAAAAGCTCTTCGCGCTGCGTTTCCCGCAGTGCATCCCGCCAACCCTGGTCGCGCGCGACGCGGCCGAGTTCAAGCGTTTCGCCGCCGAACACGATCGCATCGTGCTCAAGCCGCTGGATGGCATGGGCGGCCGCTCGATCTTCGTCAGCGCGCGCAAGGATCCGAATCTCAACGTGATCCTGGAAACGCTCACCGACAACGGCCGCGCGTTCGCGATGGCACAACGCTACCTGCCGGAAATCCGCGACGGCGACAAGCGCGTCCTGCTGATCAACGGCGAGCCGGTGCCGTATGCGCTGGCGCGCATGCCGCAAGGCGACGAATTCCGCGGCAACCTGGCGCGCGGCGGCAAGGGCGTGGGCATGCCGCTGACCGAGCGTGAGCGCTGGATCGCTGCCCAGGTCGCGCCCGAATTGCGCGCGCGCGGCATGCTGTTCGTCGGGCTGGACGTGATCGGCGGATTCCTCACCGAGGTCAACGTCACCTCGCCGACCTGCATACGCGAACTGGATGCGCAATTCGGCCTGAACATCGCCGGGCAGTTGTTCGACGCGATCGAGGCCAAACGGCGGTGAACACGGCGGCACCGGCCATCGGCAGCCGCGAAAAGGTCAGCGTGACTTTCCTGTTTTCGCTGGTCCTGCACGGCGTGCTCGTGCTCGGCCTCACCTTTGCCTACGAAAAACCCGCGCCGAGCCTGCCCTCGCTCGACGTGATCCTGGTGCAATCGGCGTCGGGACAGAGGCCGACGAATGCTGACTTCCTCGCCCAGGCCAACAACACCGGCGGCGGCGACAGCGAACGTGCATTGCGGCCCAGTGCGCTTGCGTCCAGTCCGGTGAACAAGCCCGAATCGGGCATCGCACCGCGGCCGTTGCGCGCTTCCGCTCCGCGCCCGTCACCGCCGAGCGAACGCGAGATGCTGACGGCGCAGAAATCGGATTTTTCCGTACGCAGCGAACATGAAACGCCGGAGCAGCCGCCGCTGCCGCAGCCGACCCTGCACGAGGCGCTGGAAACCAAGCTCGAAATGGCCAAACTCGCTACCGAAATCCAGCGCGAAGCGCAGGCCTACGCCAAGCGCCCGCACAAGAAATTCATTTCGGCCAACACCAAGGAATATGCCTACGCCGCCTACATGGCCGCGTGGGTCGCCCGCGTGGAGCGCATCGGCAACCTCAACTATCCGGACGAAGCTCGCCGCGAGCACATGCACGGCCAGCTCGTGCTCACCGTGGCGCTGGATCGCAAGGGTGCGATCAAGAGCGTGGACGTGATCCATTCCAGCGGACACAAGCTGCTCGACGACGCCGCGATGCGCATCGTGCGCCTGGCCGCGCCGTTTCCGCCGATCCCGAAGGACGAAGGCATCGACGAGTTGTACATCACGCGAACGTGGCAATTCCTGCCGGGCGACATATTGCGTAATCGGTAGCCAGCCGCACGGTACAATGGGCGCATGCAATCGACCTCATCGCTCGCCAACCAGTTCCTGATCGCCATGCCCGGCACGCGCGATCCGCTGTTCAAGCGCAGCGTGGCATTTGTATGTCAGCACGGCGAGGACGGCGCGATGGGCCTGCTGGTGAATCGCCTGTCCGAATACCGGCTCGGCGACGTGCTCGCGCAGATGAACATCAAGTCGGACTTGAGCCGGATCAGCGAAGCGCCCGTGCTGATCGGTGGGCCGGTGCAGCCCGAGCGCGGCTTCGTGCTGCACGCGCCGCCGGGCGACTGGGAATCCTCGTACAAGGTTTCCGAACGTTTGTGCGTGACGACCTCGCGCGACGTGCTCGCCGCGATGGCCGAGGGCAAGGGCCCCGCGGATGCCATCGTCGCGCTCGGGTACGCCGGTTGGAATCCGGGCCAGATCGAGAACGAGTTGAAGGAAAACGCCTGGCTGACCTGCGCGGCGGACGAGACAATCCTGTTTTCCACGCCGCTGGAAACACGCTGGGAAGCCGCGGCGAATCTGGTCGGGGTGAATATCGCCAGCTTGACGGACTATGCCGGACACGCCTGACGCGATCACCACGGTACTGGGTTTCGACTACGGCGCGCGTCGCATCGGCGTCGCCGTCGGCAATGCGTTGACCGGCAGCGCGCGTGCGCTCGAGGTGATCGCAAACGGCACGCAGGGTCCGGACTGGACGCGCGTTGCCGGGCTGGTTCGCGAGTGGCGGCCGCAGATGCTGCTGGTCGGCCTGCCGCTGACGATGGATGGCGAAGAACAGAAAAACAGCGCCGCGGCACGTGCATTCGCCGCGCAATTGAAAGAGCGTTACAACCTGCCCGCAGCCCACGTCGACGAGCGCTTGAGTTCCGTGGAAGCGGCACAGCGTTTCGCGCAACGCCGCGCCGGCGGATCGGCGAGGCGCAAACACGCGCAAGCGCTGGATTCGATCGCCGCGGAAGTGATTGTCGAGCAGTGGCTAAGAGACTCAGGATTCCAATGAACCCATCGACTTCGCAACTCGACGCCAACGGCCGCCTGCGCCACCTGCTCACGCTCGATGGACTGCCGCGCGCGACGATGCGCGCCCTGCTCGACCGTGCCGAAGCGCTGCGCGCGCAAAGTCGCGGCGGCACGGTACCCCTGAACCTGCTGCGCGGGCGCACGGTGATGAATCTGTTTTTCGAGCCGTCCACGCGCACGCGCACTTCGTTCGACCTCGCCGCGCAGCGCCTCGGCGCACAGGTGATCAACTTCGACATCGCCCATTCGTCCACGGTCAAGGGCGAATCCCTGCTCGATACCGTGCACACGCTCGAGGCCATGCACGCCGACGCGTTCGTGGTGCGCCACAAGGAATCCGGAACGCCGGGTTTCATCGCGGCCAATCTGCGCAGCGGCGCCGCCGTACTCAATGCGGGCGATGGCAGCAACGCGCATCCGACCCAGGGATTGCTCGACGCGCTGACCCTGCGCCAATATCGCCCCGATTTCTCGGCGCTGCGCATCGTGATCTGCGGCGACATCCGCCATTCGCGCGTGGCGCGCTCGGACGTGCACGCGTTCTGCGCGCTCGGCGTGCGCGAACTGCGCCTGTGCGCACCGCCGGAACTGGCGCCGGATCCGGCCGAATTTCCACAGTGCCGCATTCTCGACGATTTCGACGAAGCCATTGCCGGTGTCGACGTCGCCATTATGTTGCGCCTGCAAAAAGAACGCATGCAGGCGGCGGCGATCCCGTCCGAGGCCGAATACTTCCAGCGCTACGGGCTGTCCGCGCAACGCCTGGCCCGCGCCGCGCCGGAATGCCTGGTCATGC
>JAFEEK010000501.1 GCA_018241165.1 Pseudomonadota bacterium | reverse complement strand
ACCGCGATTTTGTCGGCTATGGGCAAATCCGCGCTGCGAACGAACAAATCGAAAAACTCGGCGATACAGCGAACGACAAATCCGTTGCCGCCACGCTCGCGAAGTACAAGTCGGCGGTCGCGCCGCTGCAGTCGGGTGAGGGCGCCGACAGCGAGAACCTCGGCGACATCGGCGGCGTGCTTTCTGCCATCGCCGGCGATCTGGAAGGATCCGATCGTGCGCCGACGCAACCGCAGCGCGAGGTTGCGGCATCCGCCAACGCAAGACTCGATCGCGCGCTCAAGCGTTGGGACAGCGTGCAGAAGGGCGAGCTGGCCGCGCTGAATGCCGCGCTCAAGTCTGGCGGAAGAGCACAAATCCGCGTGCCTGCAGCAGATCAGGTGCAACTGCTCGATGCGCCGGAGGGCAAGGATTTGCCCTAGCATCGGGCAGCATCGCCCTTGCGGTTGTGACTGGCATGCAGCCATAATTGCTTCGGGGATTACAGGCATGGGAATGTCCTGCAACTGAAGCCGTGCCGGCGTTGCGCTCGGAGCGCACACGCTGGCGCAATCACAATCTGGGGTTCCAATGAAAACGAAGATTCTGTCGGCCGCGATTGCGGCCGCGCTGGTATTTGGCGCGAGCGATTTGCGTGCCGGCAACCCGCTGGCGCAGCCGGCGCGACCGGCCGATACCAAGGGTGCGAGCCAGCAGTTGCCGTCCTTGCTCGATCTGCAACTGGACACCTATCGCAGCGCCGGCGACGAACACAAATTCATCGTGCCACGCGATTCGAAGTATCGCCGCGCGGCGACGCCGGGCAAAGCGGTGGACTACGAAACGTTCAGCCTGGTCCGGATGGCGACAGGAAATTCCGTACAAACGCTGTCCGGCGCCGTACTCGCCGACCGCATGAACCTGATCCTGCTCAACAGTGGCGCGCTGGACACCACCGCGCCGGTGGCAAAACAACGTACCCAGCGCAGTTACGGCAAGCCCGGCGGAACCGGCATGGCGCTGGTGCAGTTCAGCGGCCCGATTCGCCCGGAATGGTACGCTGCCTTGTCGCGCAGCGGCGTGGACATCGTTACGCCGATTCCGGAAAACGCCTATCTGGTCTACGGCAAGACCGAAACCCTGCAGCAGCTTGGTACCACGCTGGCATCGCGCCTGACGGCGAATGTGGTCCAGTACGCGGCGCCCTATGCCGAAGCCGAGCGCGTGGATCCGGGCGCTTTGCGCGTCAACGAAACCGGCGGTTTGATTTCCCTGCAGCTGTATGCAGACGCTGCCGTCAACGCCGAAACCATCGCATCGCTGGGCGACGCGCGCATCGTCCAGGATTTCGCGATCGGGCAGTACCGCAACCTCGTGGTGGAACAGCAGGCCGGACAGATGCCGGCGCTGGCGGCGCGTCCGGACGTGGTGTCGATCCAGTCCTACGCCACGCCGCGCAAGATGGACGAACGCCAGGATCGCATCATCACCGGGCAGATTTCCGGCAACAATCCGGTCGCCGGCAGCCACCTGCAATGGTTGGCCGATCATGGCTTCACGCAGGCGCAATTCGACACCAGCAATTTCCGCGTGAACCTGTCCGATTCCGGCATCGACAACGGCACCGCCACGCCGAACCATTTCGCCCTGCGCGTGGGCGGCGTGTACAACGGCCCGAGCCGTATCGTCTACAACCGCCTCGTCGGCACGCCGAACTCGGGCAGCACGCTGGCCGGACAGGATGGACACGGCACGCTGAACTCGCACATCATCGGCGGATATGTCGGCACGGCCTCGCCGTTCGATGCTGCCCCGCACGCGGATGGGTCGGGCTTTCACTACGATCTTGGCGTGGCGCCATTCGTGAAGATCGGGTCGTCCGTGATTTTCGATCCAGGCACGTATACCAATCCGAATCTGTCGACGCTGGAAAACCAGTCCTACACGGACGGATCGCGCATCAGCAGCAATTCCTGGGGCGCTTCGTCGTCGAGTTACAACAGCGATGCGCAAACCTTCGACAAGCTGGTGCGCGACGCCCAGAGCGGAACCGCCGGCAATCAGGAAATGGTGGTGGTCTTTGCGGCTGGCAACGCGGGTTCTGGTGCCGGTACCGTCGGTACTCCGGGCACGGCGAAGAACGTGATCACGGTCGGCGCGTCGGAAAACGTGCAGGCGTTCGGCGCCGCCGATCAATGCGGCACGACCGACGTCGAAGCGGACAGCGCCAACGACATCGTCGCGTTTTCCTCGCGCGGCCCGGCTTCCGATGGTCGCAAGAAGCCCGACATCATGGCGCCGGGCACGCATGTCACCGGCGGTGTCTGGCAACAGAGCCTGCTCGATCCTGCGGTTTCGGCCAACGGCACAGCTTCGCCGACATTCGATGCCACGGGCGTTTGCGCGGGACCAGGAGCGTCGAACTTCTTCCCGACCGGCGGCCAGCAGTGGTACACCGCATCCAGCGGCACCAGCCATTCCACCCCGGCCGTTGCCGGCGCAGCCGCACTGGTGCGGCAATGGTTCATCAATCACGCCATCGCGGCGCCATCGCCGGCAATGACGAAGGCGTTCCTGACCAATGCTGCGCACTACATGAGTGGCACTGGTGCGAACGATACCTTGCCATCCAACAACCAGGGCCTTGGGCTGATGGACCTGGATCGCTCCTTCGACAACGTGTCGCGCATCCTCAGCGATGAGGAAGGCGCAAGGTTGTTCACCGCGACCGGCCAGATGCAGGTCTTCACCGGTACGGTGGTCGACGCGGCGCAGCCCCTGCGCATCAGCCTGGCCTGGACCGACCAGTTCGGCCCGACCAGCGGCGCGGCATGGGTCAACAATCTGGACTTGAAGGTCAGCGTCAACGGCTCGGAGTACAAGGGCAACGTCTTCAGCGGAGCAAATTCCATCACCGGCGGCAGTGCCGATCCGAGCAACAACCTTGAAAGCGTCTTCCTGCCGGCCGGTCTTCCGGTTGGAACCTTGGTTGCGATCACCGTGACCGCGGCGAATATCGCCGGCGACGGCGTGCCGGGCAATGCCTCGGCGCTGGATCAGGATTTCGCCCTGGTCGGCTACAACCTGCAGACCGTACTGACGCCATTCGTGGCTGCCGACGGTTTGGCCCAGACGTCCGAGAACGGTACGCCGACGAATGGTTTGCCGGATCCGGGCGAGCTGGTCGCTTACGATCTGTCGTTGCACAACGTGGGCACGGGCGATACGACCGATGTCGTGGCCGAACTGCAACCCACGGGCGGCGTCGTGCAGACGGATCTGCCGCGCGACTACGGCGTATTGACGGCGGGCGGCGCATCGGCCGTGCGCAACTTCCCGTTCCTTGTCGATCCCGGCCTGACCTGCGGCGCGCCGCTGGTGCTGACCTGGAACCTCAGCGATGCGGGAAATCCGTTGGGTACAGTGGTGAAGAACCTCACCGTGGGCGGCACCGCGACGACCACGACGGCGATCGAGAACTTCGATGGCGTGACCGCACCGGCACTGCCGTCGGGCTGGGTGAATGTCAACACTGGAGTGGGTAATCCGTGGGTAACCACCACGACCACGCCCAATTCCACACCCAATGCTGCCTTTACCGACGACCCGAACAAAGTCAGCGACAAGAAGTTGACGACGCCCGTCATCGCCGTTCCGGTCGCAGTCGAGACCCACCTCAAGTTCCGCCAGAACTACGATCTGGAAGCCAGCACCAGCACGACCACGGCATGGGACGGCGCGGTCCTCGAAGTCAGCCTGGATGGCGGCACCACGTTCAACGACATCGTGGCCGCAGGCGGTACGTTCGTGACCGGCGCCTACAATCGCAAGGTCTCGTCGAGCTTCAGCAACCCCCTGGGCGGCCGACAGGCGTGGTCGGGCAACAGTGGCGCCTATCAGGATGTGGACGTCCTTCTGCCATCAGCGGTTTCCGGGCAGAACGTGCAGTTCCGCTGGCGCGTCGGTACGGACAGCACCACCGCCAAGACCGGCTACTGGTTCGATGATGTGCAGTTGACCAGCAGCAACCCGTCGTGTGCCAGCACACCTCCGACCGGCGTTGATCTGGCTGTCACGGTACGCAACCAGCGCGTCAACGTGCAGGAAGGCCAGAGCGCAAACTACACGGTGGTCGTGACCAATACCGGCACGACGCCAACGGCCAATGCACGCGTGCTCGTTCCGGTACCGACCGGGATTACCGGTTTCAGCGCGTGGACGTGCACGGCCACCGGTAGCGGATCGTGCGCGAGCGCGAGCGGCAGCGGTGCGCTGGATACGACCGTTAGTCTCGGCGCGGGCGAATCGGCCACGTTCGTGATTGCGGCTGATGTCGACAACGTCGAACAGATGATCGACTTCACCGCGGGGGTAGTGCCGCCGCTGGGCCAGATCGACGCCAATCCGGCCGACAACACGGCCACGGACAGCGATCCTGCCGTGCTGTTCGCCGATGGTTTCGACGAGGTGCCGCCGAACGAGTGATGGCGCTTGACGACGCAAACAAAAAGGCCCGCGCAATGCGGGCCTTTTTCATTTCATTGGTGCCCAGGAAAGGACTCGAACCTTCACGGTTTTACCCGCTAGTACCTGAAACTAGTGCGTCTACCAATTCCGCCACCTGGGCAGGTGCGCGAGCCTGCTTGCACAGGGCCGCGAATGATACCGGGCGCGCGTCGCGCTGTCTACGCTGGCACTGTTATCATCGCGCTATGACAAAGAAGCAAAAACCAACGCGGCGCGCAAGCAAGCCGCCGCAAAACAAACGTCCGGGCTGGATGCCGGAATTGCCGGCCGCAAAGCCGGCGCGAGCACCGGCAAAGGCGAGCGGCAAGCCGGCACGATTCAAGGACCCGCAGGCGCAACGCGAGGCACAACGCTACGAGCATCCGATTCCCAGTCGCGAGGCGATCCTCGAATTCCTCGGCCAGCATGGTGAGTTGCTCAAGATCGAAAATCTTGCGCAGGGACTTGGCCTGCGCGATGAACGCGACCGCGAGGCCTTGTCCAAGCGCCTGACCGCGATGCTTCGCGACGGACAGCTTTTGCAGAACCGCCGCGGCGGCTATGGCGTCGCGCAAAAGCTCGACCTGATCCCCGGAACGATCCTCGCCAACGCGGAAGGTTTCGGTTTCCTGCGTGCGGATGCCGGCGGCGACGACATCTATCTGTCGCCGATGGAAATGCGCAAGGTGCTGCACGGCGACCGCGTGCTCGCCAGCGTCATCGGCCAGGATCATCGCGGCCGCAAGCAAGGCGCGATCGCCGAGGTACTGGAACGGCGCGCATCGCGGCTGGTCGGGCGCGTGGTCACCGAGAACGGCATCGTCGTGGTCGCGCCGGACGACCGTCGCCTGCACCAGGACGTGCTGATTCCGCCGGGCAAGGATCGTGGCGCGCGCGCCGGACAAATCGTGGTCGCCGAAATTACCCAGCCGCCGACCGCACAGCGCGGGCCGATCGGCGAGATCGTCAGCGTGCTCGGCGAGCGCCTGGTGCCGTCGCTGATCGTGGAGATGGCGATCGCCAGCCACGGTCTGCCGCACGAATGGCCGGTCGATGCGGTGCGCGAAGCGGAACAGGTTGAGCCGAATGTTTCACGCGCCGAGGTTGCCGGCCGCCTCGATTTGCGTTCCATGCCGCTGGTCACCATCGACGGCGAAGACGCGCGCGATTTCGACGACGCGGTGTATGCGGAACCGACAAAGGATGGTTTTCGACTCGTCGTCGCCATCGCTGACGTTTCGCATTATGTGCGCCCGGGCACGGCGCTCGATGATGAAGCGGTCAAGCGCGCGACGTCCGTGTATTTCCCCGGCTTCGTCGTACCGATGCTGCCGGAGACGTTGTCCAACGGCATCTGTTCGCTGAACCCCAAGGTCGAGCGCCTGTGCATGGTCTGCGACATGCAGGTCGATCGCGACGGTGAAGTGACGCGTTCCAAATTCCACGCCGCGGTAATGCGCTCGCATGCGCGCCTGACCTACACGCGCGTGTGGCAGGCGTTGGGCGAAAAGGATGCCGCCGCGCGCGCGGAACTCGCCGACGTGCTGCCGCATCTGGAACACCTGCATCAGTTGTATCGGATCCTGGCCAAGGCGCGCCAACGCCGCGGCGCCATCGATTTCGACAGCCGCGAAGTGAAGTTCCGCCTCGACAAGGCCGGCGCCGTCGTGCAGCTCGCCGCCGAGGCGCGCAACGACGCGCACAAGCTGATCGAGGAATGCATGATCGCGGCGAATGTGGAAGCCGCGAAGTTCCTCGATCAGCGCAAGATTCCGGCGCTGTACCGCGTGCATGCACCGCCGCCGGAATCCAAGTACGAGGACCTGATCGAGTTCCTGCGCGAGTTCCAGCTGAAAATGCCGCCGCACGCGCAGGTGCAACCCAAGGATTTTTCCGCGTTGATCAAGAAGATCAAGAATCGCGCGGATGCGGGCCTGATCGAATCGGTGCTGTTGCGTTCGCAGTCGTTGGCCGTGTACAGCGCGCAGAATTCCGGCCACTTCGGCCTGGCACTCGATGCTTACGCGCATTTCACCTCGCCGATCCGGCGCTATCCGGATCTGCTCGTGCATCGTGCGATCCGTTACGCGCTGGCGAAAGGAAAACCGTCGGAGTACACGTATTCGCCGACCGAAATGGTCAACCTCGCCACGCATTGTTCGCAGAACGAACGTCGCGCCGATGAAGCCGAACGCGATGTGGACGAGCGCTACAAGTGCGCGTGGATGGAAAAACATGTCGGCAGCGAGTTCGACGGCGTGGTTTCCGGCGTGACCTCGTTCGGCCTGTTCGTGGAATTGACCCAATCGCAAGTGTCGGGCTTGGTGCACATCACGCAGTTGCCGAACGACTACTATCACTTCGACCCGGTGCGGCACTTGCTGACCGGCGAGCGCCGCGGCCTGAAGTTCCGCCTCGGCGATGCATTGCGCGTGCAGGTGCTGCGCGCAAGCCTCGAGGATCGCAAGATCGATTTCAGGTTGGCGCAGGACGTGCAGTCTGAAGCATTCGCCTCTCCCGCTGGCGGGAGAGGCCGGCGCGCGCAGCGCGCCGGGTGAGGGTGGATGTGCCACCTGCCACCCTCACCCCTTGCCCTCTCCCGCCAACGGGAGAGGGGGAGTGATTGTCGCGCTGCGCGCGATTTCGGTATTTCAATGGAGCGGGCATGAGCGGCGAACTGATATTCGGAATCCACGCCGTCGAAGCGGCGTTGACGCACGATCCGGCAAATGTGCTCGAACTCTACATCGAGGGCGACAGCCACAATGCGCGCCTGAAGGAATTGTCCGAGCGCGCGCGCGACGCCGGCGTCAAACCGCACGCGCGCGACAAGGCTGCGCTGGACAAGATGACCGGCGGCGCGCGCCATCAGGGCGCGGTCGCGCGCTACCGCACGCCGCCGCCGCGCAGCGAAGGCGATCTTGCCGGCTTGATTGAAAAGGCTGGCGCGCAAGCGCTCGTGCTCGTGCTCGACGGCGTGACCGATCCGCACAATCTCGGCGCCTGCCTGCGCTCCGCCGATGCCGCCGGCGTCACCGCCGTGATCGTGCCCAAGGACAAGGCCGCCGGCATCACGCCCACGGTACGCAAGGCGTCGGCGGGCGCGGCCGATCGCATCGCGTTTTTCGCGGTGACGAACCTGGCGCGCACGCTGAAGGCTCTGAAGGATGCGGGCGTGTGGCTGGCCGGACTGGACGGAACTGCGGATCGGGATTTTTATTCGCTCGACCTGAAAGGCCCGCTCGCCATCGTCATGGGCAGCGAGGGCGAAGGCATGCGCCGGCTTACGCGCGAATCCTGCGATTTTCTGGCGCATATTCCGATGCGCGGCGCCGTGGAAAGCCTGAATGTCTCCGTCGCGACCGGCGTGGCGCTGTTCGAAGCACTGCGCCAGCGCGGAGCACGACCGTGATCGCCATGCACTGGCCGGATGCCATCGGCCTGCTTGGCGTCGTGTTGATCCTGCTTGCATACTACCTGTTGCAATCCGGTCGCATGCGCGGCAATGCGTTGCCGTTTCAGCTGCTCAACGCGATCGGCGCGATCTTTTTATTGGTGTCGCTGCTGTATGCGTTCAACCTGTCGGCGTTCCTGATGGAACTGGCGTGGTTGCTGGTCAGCATCTACGGCATTGCACGGGGTCGCAGGCGCAAGCTGTAGCTCGTCATTCCGGCCATGGATTGGCCGGAATCCAGGAGGCAGGACGCCACCAGAAAAGACGCTGGATTCCGGCTTCCGCCGGAATGACGATCAAAACAACTACAGGTCAGCCAACTCCACATCCGTACCTTCGTTGACGCCCTCGAACAGGAACGTGGACAGATAACGCTCGCCGGTATCGGGCAGCATGGCCAGGATCACTTCACCGGGTTTGGACTGCTTGGCCACTTCCAGTGCCGCCGCGAAAGTCGCGCCGGATGAAAGTCCGACGAAGATGCCTTCCTGCCTGGCCAGTTCGCGCGCGGTGTCGCGTGCCTGCACATCGCCGATCGTGATCAGGCGTTCGTGCAAGGTCTTGTTGAGTACGCCCGGCAGCAGATCCGGCGTCCAACCCTGGATCTTGTGCGGCGACCACGGTTTGCCGCCGAGCATCGAGGCGCCTTCCGGCTCGCAAGCCGCAATCTTCACTTCGGGCCTTGCCAGCTTGAGCATCTCGCCCGCGCCGGTAAGCGTGCCACCGGTACCCCAGCCGCTGACGAACCAGTCCAGGCGCTTGCCGGCGAAATCCTGCAGGATTTCCGCGCCGGTCGTGTTGCGGTGATAGGCGGGATTCGCCTCGTTCTCGAACTGGCTGGCGAGGAAAGCGCCATGCTTTTTCGCGTAGGCCTCGGCGCGCTTGATCATGCCGGTGCCGCGTTCGGCGCCCGGCACGAGGATCACCCTGGCGCCGTAGGCGCGCATCAGCTTGCGCCGTTCGATCGAAAACGTGTCGTTCATGAAGGCGACGAACGGATAGCCTTTGGCCGCGCACACCATGGCCAGAGCGATGCCGGTGTTGCCGGAGGTGGCCTCGACCACGGTCTGGCCGGGCTTGAGAGTGCCGCGTGCTTCGGCATCGAGGATGATGCCGATTGCGAGCCGATCCTTGACCGATGACCCCGGATTGAAGGCCTCGACCTTGACGTAGATATCCACGCCCTTGGGTGCGAGGCGGTTGATGCGCACGATCGGCGTGCGGCCGATGGTTTCGAGGATGTTCTGGTAGATCATGAGTCACCTGGATGCGATGGAAAGACGGATCGAGCGTCTGACAGCCGGCGTGAGTCAGGCACATCGTCCGAGCCTAGCGCCACCAGCATGCAAACGCAATTTGGACGTCCAGACTTCCGGTCATGACTTTATTCCCGCGCCGCTATTTATCGCTGATATAGCGCGGTCCCTTGCCATAGGCTTTCTCGTACACGCCTTTGCCTGCGCGGCGATACTGGGTGAAACCGCGCTTTTCGGCGTGGCCTTCGGTCAGCACATGCGAATTGCCAGCGGCCACATTCGGCGCGGAAATCATGCGCCGAACGGCAGCACCGCAGCGCGGGCATTGCGTCAGCGGAGCATCCGCGAGTTTCTGCAGCACGTCGAAATGCGCCTCGCAATGCGGGCAACCCTTGGCGACGGCGGCGTATTCGTAAATGGGCATGCGCTATTTCAACCCGAAGGTCGCATCGCTCATGCGCTTCCAGCGATTGACGATCTCGCAGAACAGCAAGGACGTGCGCTCGGCGTCGTAGACGGCCGAGTGCGCTTCGCTCGCGTTCCAGTCGAATCCCGCGGCTTGCACGGCGCGGCTGAGCACGGTCTGGCCATAGGCAAGGCCGCCGAGCGTTGCCGTGTCGAAGCAACTGAACAGGTGGAACGGGCTGCGCTTGTGGCCCGTGCGGCGGATCGCGGCATTGAGAAAGGACAAATCGAATGCCGCATTGTGTCCGACCAGGATCGCACGCTGGCAGCCGTATTCGCGCAGGGCCTTGCGGATCGGCCGGAAGATCAGGTCCAGTGCCTCGCGCTCGGGCAACGCGCCGCGGAACGGATGGGTGGGGTCGATGCCGGTGATTTCCAGTGCGCGTGGATCGATGTTCGCGCCGGGAAACGGTTCGACGTGGGTCGATACGGTCGGCGCCGGATGAACGACACCGTCCGCATCCATGTCGATGACCACGGCGGCGATTTCGAGCAGGGCGTCCTTCTCGCAATCGAAGCCGCCGGTTTCCACGTCGACCGCGACCGGCAGGAAGCCGCGGAATCGCTCAGCGTATTTCGGTACGGTGTCTGGCATGCGTCGAGGATACGCATCGACGCATGCACAAACAACGTGCGGCAGCCTATTTCGCGGTCGAGGTCAGCGCATTCAATACCAGCGCATAGCTGCCGATCGTTTCGCCGCGCCACAGCGGATTGCTGGCGAACAGCAACACCGTGCCCTTGCCATAGTGCGCCTGCACGACCGCCGCGCGTCCGGCCATCGCCTCGCCATGATCGAGCAGACCCGAGATCAGCAAGTCCTTGGCATCGGCCCAGCGCTCAATTACCTCGGGCCGGCCCGCTGCCGGAATCACGAACGGGTTGTTGCGTTCCTGCTCGGCATTCAGCGGCAGCGCCTGCCAGGGTTTGGCCTCGGGCAATTCCGGCGGAACGGCGTACGCGCGGCCTTCGG
>JAFEEK010000500.1 GCA_018241165.1 Pseudomonadota bacterium | reverse complement strand
GTGCATGATCCGCACGCGCCGGTGCCCGCCGAACTGGCAGCCGACAGCATCGGCGCGGCACTCGATGCAGCGCGCTGGGTGGTGCTGGCGATGCCGGTGCCGCAATTGCGCGCGGCGCTCGCGGCGCTGCGCCCGCATCTGCACGGTGGACACACCGTGTTCGACGTGGGCAGCGTCAAGCTCGGGCCGGGCGCGGTGATGGACGAACTGCTCGGCGCAGAAATTCCGCACACCGGCACACATCCGCTGTTCGGTCCGTTGAGCCTGGCTCGCGGCGACAAGCCGCTGCGCGTGGTGGTGTGCCCGTGCGCCGGTCATGCCGAGGCAGCCGCACGCACGGCGGGTCTTCTGCGCACGCTCGATTGCGAGGTCATCGACCTGGATGCTGCGAGCCACGACCGCGCGATGGCGCGCACGCATGCGATGGCGTTCTTCGTCGCCAAGGGACTCATCGATTTCGGCGTCGACGACGCGATGATGCTGGCGCCACCGTCGTTCCAGGGCATGCGTCGCATGCTCGATGCCGTGCGTGGCGATGCCGGCCACCTGTTCGCGACGATCCAGCGTGAAAATCCGTTCGCCGCGCAAGCGCGCGCCGACCTGCTCACCGCACTCGCGGCGGTGCATCGCCAGTTGCAGACCGCGGCCGACGACGACAGCCTGTCCATCCCCGGATCGGCGCCGTGAGTTTCCACGACCTGCGCGGATTCCTCGCGCGCCTGCAACGCGAACGCCAGCTCGCGCGCGTGTCGGCGCCGGTCGATCCGCACCTGGAATCCACCGCGCTATGCCATCGCGCCTTGCGTGAAGGCGGCCCCGCACTGCTGATGGGAAACGTCGCCGGCTCGGCGCATGCGTTCTTGGGCAATCTGTTCGGACATCGCAAGCGCATCGAGATGGCGCTGGCCGATCGCCCGCTGGCGAGCTTGCGCGAACTCGGCCGTCTGCTCGCGGCGATCAAGGAACCGCGCTGGCCGTCGAACCTGCGCCAGGCGCTGGCGCAATGGCCGGATCTGGCGCAACTGGCGCACGCCGCGCCGCAGCGCGTGGGTGAAGCGGGCTTTCTCGATGAAACCGTCGAAGGCGGCGACATCGATCTTGCGCGCCTGCCGATCCAGCATTGCTGGCCGGACGACGCCGGAAAGCTGATCACGCTTGGCCTCGTGATCACGCGCGGCACGCGCCAGTCGCGCCAGAACGTGGCGATCTATCGTCAACAGTTGATCGGTCCGAACAAGGTGATCATGCGCTGGCTGCCGCATCGCGGCGGCGCGCTCGACTACGCCGACTGGCGCGCGGCGCATCCGGACAGCCCATTTCCGCTGCTGGTCGCGATCGGCGCGGATCCGTGCACGCTGCTTGCCGCGGTCGCGCCGGTTCCCGACACGTTGTCCGAATACGAATTCGCCGGATTGCTGCGCGGCGAGCGCACGCGCGTGTGGCACAGCGACTTGACCGGCCTCGACGCACCGGCGGGCGCGGAAATCCTGCTCGAAGGATTCATCCATCCGCACGACACCGCGCTGGAAGGCCCGTTCGGCGACCACACCGGCTACTACAACGCGCAGGATCGTTTCCCGGTGTTCACGATCGAGCGCTGCCGCCTGCGCCGTGGCGCGATCTACCATGGCAGCTACATGGGCCGCGCGCCGCACGACGAGCCTTCCGTGCTGGCGATGGCGCTGAACGAAATATTCGTGCCGATCCTGCAGAAGGTGTTTCCGGAAATCGTCGATTTTCACCTGCCGCCGGAAGCGTGTTCGTACCGCATTGCGGTCGTGTCGATCCGCAAGCAGTACGCCGGCCACGCGCGACGCATGATGATGGGCGTGTGGTCATACCTGCGCCAGTTCACCTACACCAAGTTCGTGATCGTGGTCGACGACGACATCGACGCACGCGACTGGTCGCAGGTGATCTGGGCGCTGGCCACGCGCGTGGACCCCGCGCGCGACACGCAGCTTGTCGAGAACACGCCGATCGATTACCTCGACTTCGCCAGTCCCGTCGCCGGGCTCGGCTCAAAGCTCGGCATCGACGCGACGAACAAGTGGCCGGGTGAAACCACGCGCGCCTGGGGTAGGCCGATCCGGCCCGATGCGCACGTGGAAAACCGCGTCGACGCGTTGTGGGCAGCGCTCGCGGCCCGTCCCCATGAGCTAACCTGCCCGCATTGCCCGGAGGATTTGCCGACATGAAACCGTATTCGCTGCTGCTTGCGTTGTTTGTCTTCTGGTCCGGCGCCGGCGCGCACGCCGCTGAACCGGCTCCCGCTCCCACGCCCAGTTACGCCGTGCATGTCAGTGGCGCCGTGACTGCGCCGCGCGACTTCGACGTGGCGGCGCTGAAGAAACTGGTCGCACGCGACACCGGCCCGGTCGATGTTATCTGCGCCTCGGGCGCGACCGTCGGCAAGGTCGACAACTATCGCGGCGTGCGCCTGACCGACGTGATCGACGCCGCCGGGCTCAAGCTCGAAGGGCACAAGGATGCGCGGCGCATGGTCATGGTTGCGCGCGGCACCGACGGTTACGTCGTGACATTTTCGTGGAACGAGCTGTACAACACCGACGTCGGCAAGGACGTGCTCGTGGCCTGGGAAAAAGACGGCAAGCCGCTCGATCCGCGCGAGGGCCAGTTGCTGCTGATCTCCGGCAAGGACCTCAAGACCGGGCCGCGCCATGTGCGCAATCTGGATGCCATCGAGATCGTGCGGATGAAGTAGCCGGGCGAATTGCGCAGCTCGCTGCCGCCGTCTGACCCAAGCCATGGACAGAGCCGGCGACCGCGCGGACGATGCCATCCAACACTTTCGAATACGCATGATGACGCAAGCCAGCCTGCCGCAACGCCTGCGCGATTCGGTCACGACCATGTCGCCGGGCTACTTCAGCATGGTCATGGCCACCGGCATCCTGTCGCTCGCAGCGCATCTGCTCGACCTGCCGCGGTTGGCATGGGGATTGTTCGCGCTGAACTGGGGCTTGTTCGCGGTCATCTGCGTGCTGGCGCTGTTGCGCCTGTGCTGGCATTTCCGGCTCGTCATCGACGATCTGTTCGATCATCTGCGCGCGCCGGGATTCTTCACCTTCATCGCGGCATGTTCGATCCTGGCCGGCCAATCGCTACTCATTGGCGGCAACTTGTTCGTGGCCGCCGCGCTCGGTGTCCTGGGCCTTGTCGCCTGGATCGGGTTGACCTACACCATCTTCACCGTGCTGACCGTCAAGCGACCGAAGCCGAGCCTGGATCGCGGCATCAATGGCGGCTGGCTGCTGGCGGTGGTGGCGACGCAGTCGATGGCCGTGCTGGCCGCACTGATCGCCGCGCAGGTGGGCCAGCCATTGCGCGTGGAACTGAATTTTTTCGCCCTGTCGATGTGGCTGTGGGGCGGCATGCTCTACATCTGGATGATGTCGCTGATCTTCTACCGCTACACGTTTTTCGAATTTTCGCCGGCCGACCTGTCGCCGCCGTACTGGATCAACATGGGCGCAATGGCGATCTCGACGCTGGCCGGTTCGCTGCTGATCCTCAACACCCCGCACGCACCATTCCTGGATTCGATGCTGCCGTTCATCAAGGGCTTCACCGTGTTCTACTGGGCTACCGGCACGTGGTGGATTCCGATGTTGCTGGTGCTGGCGATCTGGCGCCACGTCATCCGCCGCTTTCCGTTCACCTACGATCCGATGTACTGGGGCGCGGTGTTCCCGCTGGGAATGTACGCGGTGGCCACGCTGCGCATGATGCAGGCGATGGACCTGGGCTTTCTCGGCTGGTTGCCGCATTTCATGTTCGGCGCGGGGTTGCTGGCATGGCTGGTGTTGTTCGTCGGGCAACTGCGTGCCTTGCGACGGGAGTTGCTGGCGCCGCCCGCCTGACCCACATCAACGCACGCCGCGCCTGACCCGCTAAACTCGCGGGCCATCATCCGACACTGCCAATGCCACCGCCGATGCAAAACTTCGCCGACCTGCTTGCCGCCGCGCGCGCCGAGCCAGAACCGCAGCGCCTGCTGCTGGTCTTCGCCGCCGCCGAATTGCCGCGCGACGCGACGCCCGCCGAGCGCGCGCAGTTCGAGCGCGGCGAAGGCGGCGCGCTGGCGCCGGTGGTGTGCGTGGACAAACTCGTGGACGAGATCGCGGATTTCTTCGCGCTGTGCGCCGAATCCGAACGCACCGGGCAGCACTGGGACATCGTGTTCGTGGCCGCGATGTCCGGTCGCGGCGGGCACGCGCCAAACGCCGACGAAGCCGTGCAGCCGTTACGCATGATGGTCGAGCAGATCAGGGGCGGGCACGTCGCGCGTTTCCTCGCCGTGGATCGCGCCGGCGAACTGGTGCAGTTGCAGGCACGATGACGCGCACGGTCGCGATGCCGCACAATCGGCGTCCATGCGCCTGATCCGCCTCACCGTGTTGCCATTGCTGATTGCGATCAGCACGCTGGTGCACGTGCTGCCGCTGTTCGCGATCGCGCTGATCAAGGCCGTGCTGCCGTTCGCGTGCGTGCGCGTGGCGGCCAACCCGGTGCTGGCCGGCATTGCGGCAAGCTGGATCGGCGTCAACAACGCGATGATCGATGCGTTCACGCACACGCGGTTCCAGGTGCAGGACGAAGCGGACCTGCGCATCGACGGCCATTACCTCGTGCTTGCCAATCACCGAAGCTGGGTGGATATCCTCGTTTTGCAGAAAATGTTCAACCGGCGCATCCCGTTGTTGCGCTTCTTCCTCAAGCGCCAACTGTTCTGGGTGCCGCTGCTGGGACTGGCGTGGTGGGCGCTGGATTTTCCGTTCATGGGCCGCTACACGCCCAGGCAGATCGCGCGCAATCCGGCACTCGCCGGCCGCGACGTCGCCGCCACCCGGCGCGCCTGCGAAAAATTCCGCGCCATTCCGGTGGCGATCATGAATTTCGTCGAGGGCACGCGCTTCACCGCGACCAAGCACGCGGCGCAGAAATCGCCCTACCGGCACCTGCTCAAGCCGAAGTCCGGCGGCGTCGCGTTCGTGCTCAACGCGATGGGCGACGGGCTGCACGCGATCCTCGACGTCAGCATCGCCTATCCGGCCGGCACGCCGACGATGGCCGACCTGCTCACCGACCGCATTCCCGAAGTGCGCGTGCGCGTACGCCAGCGCCCGATTCCGCCGGAAATGGCGCAAGGCGACTACCAGAACGACCGCGAATTCCGCGTCCGCTTCCAGCGCTGGCTCAATGGCCTGTGGCAGGAAAAGGATGCCGATCTGGCCGCCTTGCTCGATCGCACGGCGCGAACGGGTTCGCCTGCCGAGCGGGCATGACCGGAGCCGCCGGCAGGCGCACCTGTTTTCCGGGCGCGCGTTCGACTATTGGAAACCGTTGCGGAAGATGCGATCGCGCGACATCCAGATCGGTGCGCCAAGGCTGGTCGGAAGGCTCGACTGCGGGCCGGCGATCACTTGCAACGGCACCGCATAACCATTTGCGGTGAGCGCAAAGACGAGGATCTTGTTGTTGGCCGCCGCCGCGTAGTCGGAAATCGAAACGATCAGGCGCTGCCGCTCCGGGTCGATGGCGAGGCCACCGATCAAACTGGTAGCGGGCAATTCCAGGCCGGCAATGGAACCGTAAATGGTGCGCAGAGGCACCACATCGCCGTTGGCCATGTCGTCGAACACCACGATGCGCGCGGAGCGGCTGAGGTCGGGATTGGTGGTGTAGGCGCCGACGAACAGCTTGCGCGATGGCGCGTCGTAAGCAAGTGCGCCGGCATAGTTGCCCAGCAGCGTGCTCGCGCCCTTGATGATGCGCTTGGGCGCCACATTGCCGCTGTCGGTGCGATTGAACACCAGGACCTTGGGCGTGTAGGGCGACGCGCTGTCGGTATCGGCTTCCGCGATTTCGTCGGTGGCCGGCATGTAGACGATGCTCGAAGGGTAGTTTTGCTGGGTCACGCTGCCGGACAAGCCGCCCCATTGCACGTAGCGCTTCATGGACGGATCGCCATTGGCGTTGCGATCGAAAACCTTGAAACAGCAACTGCTGACGACGAGCAGTTCGTCGTGCGCCGCATCCACGGTCAGGCCGTGCACCTGGCCGGTGTAGGTCGGCCCGATGGCGCGCAGTGGCGCGGGATCGCCATTGGTGGTGGAAGTCGAAAAGGCACTGACCGACTGCCCGCGGAAGTCGCCGACATAGAGCACGTTCTCGTTTGGCTCGTACACACCCGCCACCGGTTCGATCAGGCCGCTGGTTGGCCCACCCATGACGCGCAACGGTATCGCGGCAGCGCCATTGGCGTCGTCGGCAAAACTCAGGATCGGGCGGCGTACATTGATGTCGCCGCTAAAGCTGCCGATCAGGATGTCGGCACGCGCCTGCGCGAATGGCAGGACGGCGAGGAGCAAGGTCAGAATCGTGCGAGAAAGGTGCAACATGGGTATTTCCTCGATGGGCTTGCCACCTGATACGCAAAGGCGAGTCCAAAACCTTCATCCGTTCGCAGGCTGGGTGCCGGTAGATCCCGTCGACATGATGCGCTGGGATATTTCCCTTGCGGCACCACCCAGGCGCATCAGAATGTCCGGATACACGATCTGTTCTTCTTTCTCGTCGTGGCCATCGAGCAACAGCAGGAATCGGCGCTGCGCGACCGGATCGTCCAGATGGTTGATATCGTGGCGCAGGCGGTCATGCTCGTTGCGCAGGCCGCGCACCCAGCCTTCGTTGCCGCCGGCGGCAAGATACGCCGGAAACAGCGCATCTTCTTCGATCGACAGGTGTCGTGCCAAAACGTTGCGCAGCCAGCGCATGCGTTCGATGTTTCCACGCAAGGCGCCGGCCAGCGCCGCTTCGATCACGGCGTGATCGCGGCCCAGGTATTCGAGCAGGCCGATCGGTTGCGCGGAGCGCGAGATCAGGGCGACGCGCTGGCCGTCAGCGTCTTGCAGCGGATGCCAGCACAGCGTATCGCCGCCGGCGCGCATGGCTGCACGCAGCGCATCGCCGAAATCGAAATCGCTGCGGACCAGACAGCGCATGCCTGGTTCCAGACTGGCCAGCATTCGTGCGAACGCGGCCGTGTCATCCACCCGCGCGCATGGCGCTTCGTCCAAGAGCACCGCGCGCAGCGGTTGCGGCGCGGCGGCGGGAGTGGATTCGTCGGCGTGGACTTCGAGCTGGAATCGCGTCGCTGCATCGCTGTCGGCAATGCGCCAGCGCAGGCCGGGTTCGATCCAGCGCGAACAACCGGGCCGGAGTCGCTCGGCCGTCATGCCATCGGCGCCGAGCCACTCCACGTCCAGCGCGCCGGCATCGACGAGGATGCGCACCCAGCGATTCGCACGCGGCGCATGCCAGCGCCGCAGGCGCTCGGGCAGGTCGGCGCCGGTGTAGTCGCGCGAGCGGCCAAGCTGGCGACGCCGCGCGGAAGGCTCGGCCACGTGCGTCACCGGCGTGTGGCTTGGCTCAGCCCGCACCGGCCAGCTTGCGCGCCGCCATGGCAGCTTCATGCGCGGCACGGCTTGCCGCTTCCGCCGCCACTTGCGCACGCAATGCAGCGTCGCGCACCGCCATGATTTCCGGCAGGTCGGTTTCGCCTGCCAGTTCCGGATGCAGTTGCCGGTTCATGCGCAGGATCGCGAAATGCATCCACAGCAGGTTGGTCAGCGCAATCGCAAACAGCAACATGAAACAACTGCTCCAGATGCCGACCAGATCGTTCATCACGCCGAACGCGATCGGCAGGAAAAAGCCGCCGAGGCCGCCGATCATGCCGACCACGCCGCCGACCGCACCGACGTGCTGCGGATAGTAGGACGGGATGTGCTTGAACACCGCGGCCATGCCGAACGCCATCACCACGCCGAGCAGGAACAGCACGATCGCGCGCTCGAGCATGGTCGGCGCGATCGTGAACGCGATCGGTCCGCGGATGCCTTCGATGACGTAGTGGGTGGCCGGATACGACAGCAGGAACAAGCCGACCATGCACACCGAGAACGAGATGTACATCATGCGCCGCGCGCCGTAGCGGTCGGCGAGCGCGCCGCCGACGGCGCG
>JAFEEK010000004.1 GCA_018241165.1 Pseudomonadota bacterium | reverse complement strand
GCGCGCTGGAAATCCAGCGCCTGCACATTGCTTGCGCCTTCCCAGATCGGCCACACCTGTGCGTCGCGCAGCAGTTGCGGAATGCCGCTGTCTTCCAGGTAACCGACGCCGCCGATGCATTCGCAGGCTTCCGACGCAATCGCGACGGCGAGCTTGCCGGTCCACAACTTTGCCAGCGGGGTGAGCAGGCGCAGCAGGTTTTGCTGGCTCTCGTCGGCCTGCCCGCATTGCACGCGACCAAGAAGTTCCGTCACGAAGAACGTAAGGTGGAATGCCGCCTCGTATTCGGCCTGCATGCCGGCGAGGGTGTCCTGATACAGCGCCTGCTCGGCCAGCGGCTTGCCGAACACGACGCGCCGATTGCCGAAATCGCGCGCCAGCGCGATGCAGCGGCGCATGGTCGCGAGCGCGCCGACCGCATTCCAGGTGCGTGTGATGTTGAGCACCGGCGCGATCTGGCGTACGCCGAACTTCGGCTCACCGACGAGTTCTGCCGGGGCGCCATCGAGATGGATTTCCGCGGTCGGCAGTTCGCGCGTGCCAAGCTTGTCCTTGAGCCGGTCGATGACGATGTTGCGCCAGCGCCCGTCGGGTTTGCGCGGTTCCAGATAGAACAGCGCAAGCGCGTCGGATCCCGCCGGCGCGCCTGCCGGCCGCGCCAATGCGAGCGCGGCTTGTGCATTGATCGCGGAAGTGAACCATTTGCGACCGTACAGTCGCCAGCGGCCGTTCTCCTCGCGCGCGACGGTTTCGGTCGGCGAAACGTCCGAACCGCCGGCGTTTTCGGTCATCCATTGGCCGCAAATCCAGAATTGTTCCGGATCGCGACTGAGGAAATGCGGCAGCGCGCGATCGATCAGGCGCTGGTTGCCCGATGCCTTGAGCGCGGTTGTGGCGCCGTCGGTCATCGCCAGCGGGCAGGTGTAGAACTCGCTGGCGCAGTGGAACAAATATACAAGTGCAAATTGGTGCACGCGTGCGTGCGTGCCGTGCGTCGCCTCATGGCCGGCGGCGATCAGGCCATGCCGTGCGGCCAACGGTTGCGCGGCGATCCATGCCGGGGTCAATTCGATGCGATCGACGCGTTCGCCCCAGACATCCCATTGCGTGAGTTTGGGTTCGCTGCGTTCGCGCGTGCGCGCCAGCGTCCATGCGTTGGCGGCGTATTCGCCCAGATCGGTCAGGTCCGGTTCGATCGCGCCGAGCATCGTGCGCGGCAGCACGCGGCGCAGGTACGAACGCAGCACGCGGTCGTCCAGATACTGGTTGCTCAACACCGGCGCGGCTTGCAGGAATGGCATGTGCAGATCTCCGCTGCGAAGGCTCGATTATACGCAGGCGGCGCGGATCATTTGCGTGGACGCTTGTAATGCCGTGCATCCCAACCCAGTGCCGCAATGACGACGAGGGAAAGGAAAATCTCGAGGCCGGCCAGCCAGCGCGCGGACGCATCCGAATATGCTGCGCTGACGCCGTGGCAGAAATAGAACAGGCACACGATGCCGCCGACCAGTACGCCGCGGCGCAGGTTGTGCCGCGCGATCCACACGCCGGGGATGAGCGGCAGGACGGCAAGCGCAAGCGTCGGCCAGCGTTGCGCGGCGGACGGCGGCAGCAGCCAGCCGTGCCAGAGGATTTGCAGCGCAAGCAATGCGACGAGTGCCAGCGTACCCGCATGCAGGATGTTCCATCGCGCTTTCATGTGCCCAGCCTCAAAGCGATTTCCGCCACGCGCCGGCCAAGCTTGCGCGCCAGCGTGCGTTCGTCATCGCTGATCGGGCGGTCGCCCGAGGTTCCAGCGACGTGACTGGCGCCATACGGCGTGCCGCCGGTCGTGGTCGTGTTCAGTTCGGGTTCGGTAAACGGGATGCCGACGATCAGCGCGCCATGGTGCAACAGCGGCAGCAGCATCGAGGTCAGCGTGGTTTCCTGTCCGCCGTGCATCGTCCCGGTCGAGGTGAATACCGCGGCGGGCTTGCCAAGCAGCGCGCCGGACACCCATTCGGCGGCGGTGGAATCCAGAAAGTATTTCATCGGCGCGGCCATGTTGCCGAAGCGGGTCGGGCTGCCGAGGATGATGCCGGCGCATTCGCGCAGCTCGGACGGGATCGCATACGGTGCGCCATCGGCAGGTTCGGGCGGTTGCGCCGTTTGCGTGACCGGCGCGACCGGCGGCACGCTGCGCAGGCGCGCGCGCATGCCCGGCACTTCCTCGACGCCGCGCGCGATGTGACGCGCAAGCTGGGCGACGGCGCCATTGCGGCTGTAGTAGACGATCAGGATTTCGGGCATGGGTTTGGCGCGCGAATTCGGAATGGGGTAAGTTTGCCAGATCGCGCAAGCATTTCGGCGCCGTGGCGGTCTGGTATGCCGCACCCATTGCGGAGAATCCGATGAAAACCCTGTTCGTTGCGTTGCTCGCCGCCGCTGTTCCCGCATTTGCGGTGCCGTCGAATCCGCAGTTGTCGGTGAAGACGATCGATGGCAGCACGTTCGATCTGGCCGCGCACAAGGGCAAGTGGGTGATCGTGAATTTCTGGGCGACGTGGTGTTCGCCGTGCCTGAAGGAGTTGCCGGACATCTCTGCCTTCGTCGCCGCGCACAAGGACAAGGTCGCCGCGATCGGGCTGGATTATGAAGACGCCGAGCCCGCCGATATCGGGAAATTCCTCAAGACGCATCCGCTGAGCTATCCGGTGTCGATCGTCGACATCGACAATCCGCCGGCGGATTTCGGCGCGCCGAAAGGCTTGCCGAATACGTTCGTGATCGCGCCGGACGGCCGCCTGGCCAAGACCTTTCTCGGTCCGTTGCAGGCGAAGGATCTGGCCGAAGCTACCGGATTGCGCTGAGCCGCGCGTTCAAGCCTCGCGCAAACGCGGTTTCAATCCCGCCAGGTTGCACGGGCTCGTGCGCGAGTCCAGTTGCTCGCGCAGCAGGTTGACCCACGCGGTGCGGCAGGCCGAGGTCGAACCGGGCAGGCAGAACACGAAGGTGGCGTTGGACAGCCCGGCGAAGGCGCGCGATTGCATGGTCGAGGTGCCGATTTCGGCAATGCTGACCGCGCGAAACGTTTCGCCGAAGCCCGGCATCTGTTTGTCGAGCAGGGGCATGATCGCCTCGGGCGTGGAATCGCGGCCGGTGAAGCCGGTGCCGCCGGTGACGAGCACGCCATCGACCGCCGGATCGGCGATCCAGGTTGCAACGATCGCACGCACGAGATAGCGGTCGTCGCGTGCGATGCGGCGTTCGTGCAGGCGGTGTCCGGCCGCGGTGAGCGAAGCGCACAAATAATCGCCGGAGGTATCGTTTTCAGCCGTACGCGTGTCCGAGACCGTCAACACGCACAGCGACAACGGCATGAAATGTTCGCTGGCGCTCATGCGTGCACCTCGAAATCCTCGGGCGCCAGGCCAAGCTCGCTGCGCCGGAACATTGTGGTCAATGCGGCGCTGAAGTCGCGTGCGTAGGCTTGCATGTCGAACACGCCGGACTCGTGGCGCGCCGCCGCGAGGCGGTTGCGCAAGGTTGCGAGCATCGGCGAAAACCGCGCCAGTTGCACGGCCTTGTCGATGTATTGCTGATCGGAAACCGCATTCATTCCTTCCATCCCCAGATGATGATTCAGGCTGCCGGCGACGCGCGAAGCGAACGTCTGGCCGGGCTGGGTAAGCACCGGGCATCCTGCCCACAGCGCGTCGCAGGCCGTGGTGTGCGCATTGTACGGATTGGTGTCGAGGAACAGGTCGACGAGATGGTAGCGGGCCAGGTATTCGGCATGCGGCGCACGCAGCGCGAAGACGAGGCGGCGCGGATCCACGCCGGCCGCATGCGCGGCGCGGCGCAGGTGTTCGTCGGCACCGCTGCCGGGCGGACCGGCGAGCAGCCACAGCACGCTGTCCGGCGCGCCCTTGAGTATCTTCATCCAGCGCGCAAAACTGCGCAAAGTATACTTCCAGGTGAGATTGAAGCAGGCGAACACGATGCCCTTTTCGGGCAAGCCGTACAGCGCGCGCGCGGGAGCGTCGGCAAGCATGCGCGTGGTGTCGGATGGCTGGTAGCAACGCGGCAGCAGCGCGATCTTTTCGCTGTAATGCGCGCGTTGTTCGGGCGGGATCAGGAAGCGGTCGGCGATGATGTAGTCGCACCACGGCGCGCCGAGCGTGCCCGGATAGGCCAGCCAGTTCACCTGCACCCGCGCCGGGCGCAGGGCGAACAGTTCGGGCCGCGAGCCTTCGCAGAAACCATCGAGATCGACCAGGATGTCGGGCTGGTCTTCGCGCAATTTCAGCAGCATGCCATCAAGCGAGCGCGGCGAAACATCGCGGAATTCTCCGAACGCGGCCGTGATCCGGTTGCGCAACACGCTGCCGTCGTCGGGCGTGGTCGCGTAGCCGGTCGTTTGCAGTGCCTGCCCGCGCAGGCGTTCGATCAGTTCGACCACCAGCAACGAGGTCGGATGCTGGCCGAAACCGGACGAAACGAATCCCACCCGCAGCGGGCCTTCGCGGCGACCGTGCGGGCGCGGCCCGAGGCGCTGCTGCAGCGGTTCGACTTCCAGTTCGCATCGCGCGGCAAACGTGCGTGCGCAGGCCAGTTGCTGGGCGGGCGTGGTGTCTTCCACCAGCATCGAAAACGGCGTGATTCCCGCAGCGCCGGATTCGATGCCGGCAATCAGGCGCCGCGACAGCGGCGGCAACGCGCGCCAGTC
>JAFEEK010000049.1 GCA_018241165.1 Pseudomonadota bacterium | reverse complement strand
TTGGCCGACATGCCGGCGTATTGCATGCAGATGAACGCGATCAGCATCGCCAGCGGCAGCGCCACCACCACGACTACTGCGCTGCGCAATTCGCCGAGAAACAGGAACAGTACGAGCGCGACCAGGATCGAGCCTTCGATCAGCGCGCGCACCGCGGTGCCGACGGCGGCGTTGACCAGATCGGTGCGCTGATACACCGGGTTGACCGCGACGCCCGGCGGCAACGCCGATTTCAGCGTTGCGAGCCTGGCGCCGACGGCTTCGACCACGTCGCGCGCATTTTCGCCCACGCGCGCCAGTGCCATGCCGAGCACCACTTCGCGGCCATCGCGGGTGACCGCACCGAAGCGCGGCGCACCGTCTTCGACGATGTGCGCCACGTCGCGCACGTAGATCGGCGTGCCGTGTTCGTTCTTGAGCACGATGCTGCCGATGTCCTGCGCGTTCTTCACCAGTCCCAGTCCGCGTACCAGGTATTGCTCGCGTCCGATATCGATAAAGTTGCCGCCGACCTGCGCGTTGTTGGCCTGCACGGCCTGGATCACGTCCTTGAAGCCAAGCTCGTGCGCGATCAGCTTCATCGGATCGATGCGCACCTGAAACTGTTTTTCCTGTCCGCCCCACGAGGTTACGTCGTCCACGCCGGGCGCGGTGCGCAGGATGAGGCGAATGGTCCAGTCCTGCAGCGTGCGCAAATCCATGTCGCTCGGCGCACTCTTCAGTTTTTCGTCGGCGCGCTCGACGGTGTACCAGAACACCTGGCCCAGGCCCGAAGCATTGGGTCCCATTTCCGGTTTGCCGTAGCCTGCGGGCAGGCGTTCGCCGACCTGCTGCAAGCGTTCGTTGACGAGCTGGCGTGCGAACCAGATATCCATGTCGTCGTGGAAATACACCGCGACGTAGGACAATCCGAACAGGCTCACGGAACGGATTTCCTCGACCTTGGGCAGGCCGGCCAGGGCCGATTCGATCGGCGTGGACAACAACTGTTCCACGCCTTCGGCAGCCAGTCCCGGCGCTTCGGTATACACGTTCACCTGCACCGGCGTGACGTCGGGAAAGGCATCGATCGGCAACTGGCGCACGGCGCGCAAGCCCAGCGCGGCGATGACCACGAATGCGATCAGCGCCAGCACCTTGTAACGCAGCGAGAGTTCGACGAGGTGCGCGAGCATCAGTGGTGATCTCCGAGTTGCGAGCGCAACAGACGCGCCTTCAACACAAAGGCGCCCTGGCTCACGTAACTGTCGCCGGCTTTGAGTCCCTGTGGGATGGCGGTCCAGCCGGCGCGCGTCTCGCCTGCGACTACAGGCACCGGTTCGAAGCGACTGGCGCTGCGTGCAACGAAGACGGTCGCCTGATTCTGCAATAGCACTACTGCCTCGGTTGGTACGGCCAGCGCGGCAGCGCCGTCGCCGACTTGGATGCGTGCCTCGACCAGCTCACCCGGATGCAGCAAGTCCTCGCGATTGTCGATGGCGATACGCACCGGCACGGTGCGTGTGTGCGCGTCGGTCTGGTGCGCACGTTGCACCACGGTGCCGGGCAGGGTCATGCCGTGCGCGATCACGCGCGCGACGGCGCCGGCCTGCACGCGTGCGGCGTCCGCCGGCGCGAGCTGCGCTTCGACCCACACCGAGTCTTCCTGCACCAGGGTGAACAGCGTGCGCCCCGGCTCGATGCGCTCGCCAATCAAGAAAGTATCGGTGGTGATGCGACCGGCGACCGGAGCGAGCAACTCGAAACTGCCGTCGGCCGCATTCGATCCCTTGCGCAACAGGGCATCGATCTGTTGCGCGGTGACGCCGTAGGCGCGCAATTTCGCCCGCGCCAGATCGCGCGCCGCGCGCGCTTCGTTGTAGCGCCGCCCCGATACTGCCTGCGCACCCAGGGCGGCGATGCGCTGCCAGTCCTGCTCGGCCACGATCAACTCACTCTGGATCGCGGCGACCTCGACGCTGGACAACACCACCAGCGCCGCACCAGCCTTCACCACATCACCCAATTTGGCGCGGCGCGCGATGACCTGCGCTTCCACCCGCGGCGACACCAGCACGGTGGCGTAGGCGTCTGCCTTTACTTCTCCCGGCGCCTTCAATTCACCGGCCAGCGTGCGCAACCCGAGCGTGGCGAGCACGATGCCCGCGTCGTGTTGCGTTTTGGCATCGAGCGTCAACGGGTCGGTGTGATCGTCTTCATTGGCCCATGCGGGTGCCGCTGCAAGCGCCAGCAACGCACAGCCGACAAGGCCACGGCACAACAGTTTTTTCGTATTCATCGCGAGGCTTCCTGTGAATGGCCATCGATCCAGTCGACGAGGCGACCGGTGGCGCGCAGATAGTCGAACCAGGCTTGCCACAGCCGGTTTTCCAGTTCGAGTCCGGATAGCGCCGTGTCCAGGCTCTGCTTGAGTTGCACCAGATAATCGGAGGTACCGATTTCGCCGGCGCGCCAGAGCTTTTCCAGCAATGCGGTGCGGTCTTCGAACGCGGCCGCGCGGCCGCTGCGAAACGCATCGGCTGCTTCGCGCAGGGCGTCGTAACGTGCGCGCGTCTCGTCCTGCATTGCCAGCAACGCGAGTCGCTGCGAGGCAAGTTGCGCGGCGGCCGCATCGCCTTCGGCGCGCGTGGCATCGACTTCGGCGCCGCCGCTGTTGAGCAGCGGCAAGGGGAT
>JAFEEK010000499.1 GCA_018241165.1 Pseudomonadota bacterium | reverse complement strand
GCGAGCCGATCGCATCGGTGTTGTGCAAGTGGTAATAACTGCCATCGAGCGAGAGTGGATCGGCCTTCAGCCCGAAGTACTGGTTGCCATATTCGGCCACGGCGGCGAAGCCGACCGGCCCGGCTGGCAGGCTGAACAACTCGGTCGTGTTGATGGTTGCCGACAGCGTATCGGCGCGACTCTTGTCGTTGTCGATCGAATCCTGGGTGATCGAGCGGAACTGCGCAACCGTAAGCGGCGTGTAGAAGCGCGAATACGGTGCGTCATAGATCTGCAGGCCGCTGTCCGGATCGACCCCGAGCGACGGGCCCAGGTACAGCGCCTGCGCCTTCGCAGCGACCAGCGCCGGCCATTTCTGCTCGAGCCGGTTCTGCGAGTGGCCGTATGTCGCATCGTAGTTCCACTTGCCGTCGTCGAGCGTGCCCTTGATGCCGGTATTGAACGTCATCGCGTTGTCGATGTTGCGGATCATGCCGGGTTTGAAACCGCCGTTTTCCTCGATCGTGAAATAACGGCGCTGCCATTGTTCGATCTGGCCCGTGGCCTGATTGAAGAATGGTGTCGGTGCGCAATCGCCGTTCAACTTTTCGCAGTTTTGCCATTCCAGCGGCATCCAGTAACTTTCCTGATGCGAAGTGCTGGCCATCAGGTCGAGGTAGAAGTTGACGCTGTCGCTCACGCGATAGTTCGCCGAGCCCCAGAAATTCGCTGCCTTGCGGCTGTTCTCGAGCGTGCCGTACCCGGTTGAATAGTAGCTGCCGCAGTAATTGCCCCAGTTCTTGCGATAGGCGTAGACGATGGTGCCCTTGTCGTAGGCCGCCAGCGCGTCGCAGGTTGCCTTGCCCGGATCGATGTAGTTTTCGTCCACGTCGAGAATGCCCCAGGCCGGGTCCGCATAAAGCTTCGAGGGCGGCGCCGGGCTGTCGAGGCGCGAGTCGGTAAAGCTGCGGTCGTAGGCCCACAGCGGCTTCTTGTCGATCAGTTCGAGTCCGAACACCGAACTGAAATCGCCCTTGTCCCAGCCGCTGAATATCTGCAGGCGCTGCGAACCGCCGCCGCCGTGTTCGGTGCCGCCGACGCGGTAGTCGATCGTGGTGCCGTCGGCATGGCGCTTCATGATGAAGTTGACCACGCCGGAAATCGCATCCGAGCCGTACACCGCCGAGGCGCTGCCGCTGAGGATTTCCACGCGCTCGATCATCGAGGCCGGAATGCTGGAAATGTCGGTGAAATTGCTGTCGCCGCCATACGATTGCGGCCAGTCGGCGATGCGCCGGCCATTGATCAGCACCAGGGTATGGTTGGGGCCGAGGCCGCGCAGGTCGACGGCCTGTGCGCCGACCGAAAATCCGCCGGTGTACTGGTTGTTGTCCAGCGCACCGAGGTTCTGGTTGAGCGAACTCATGATGTCGGCGACGTCGGCGAAGCCATCGCGCTGGATGTCCTGCGCGGTGATCGTCACCACCGGCGCCGGACCTTCGATCTGCGCGCGCGGAATGCGCGAGCCGGTGACTTCGATGGTTTCGAGCTTCTGCGTGGAGGCATCCGTCGTGGCGTTCGTCTCCTGCGCGGGAGCAGGCAGGCCCCAGAAGGCCAGTGCAGCCAGCGTGACTGCGGCCAAGGCATTGCGTTTCATGCGACATCCCCTTGCGTTTGTGGGCAGGCTTGTGAAGGTGGGTTCAGGTTGGCGAGCAACAGTTCGACGACCGCCTCGGCACCCGTGGCGATCGGATCGAAAGCGATGAGGCCGGTTTCCGCGCGCGTGGCCGCCAGCGCGCGCGCGCGTTCGTGTTCGCTCATGCCGCGCGTGTTGAGCGCGATCGCGACGCAACGTGCCGTGCGATTGGTCAGGCGAGCGGCCTGTTCGTTCGCGGCGATGCAGGCGGCGAGCGTCGGCAGCGGATAGTCCGGATAGCCGTCGATGTGCGTGCGCCGCGGATCGTGGCAGAGCACCAGCGCGTCCGGCTGCGAGCCGTGCAGCAGCGCGAGGCTCACCCCGGCATAGGCCGGATGGAATAGCGAGCCCTGGCCTTCGATCACGTCCCAATGGCCGGGCGTGTTGTCCGGCGACAGCGCCTCGGCGGCGCCGGCGGTGAAATCGCAGACCGTCGCATCGATCGCGGTGCCGCCGCCGGCGATGAGGATGCCGGTCTGGCCAGTGGCGCGAAAATCGGCATTGATGCCGCGCCGGACGAGTTCGCGGTGGATCGCCAGGGCCGCATATTTCTTGCCGACCGCGCAATCGACGCCGACCGTGAGCAAGCGGCGTCCCGTGCGTTTGCGGCCCGATGCGATTGCGCTGGGTCCGCTGCCATGGCGCACGTCGAACAGGCGCGCATCGAACTCGCGCGCGGCGTCGCGTATCGCCGGGATATCGGCCAGGCGCGCATGCATGCCGCTGGCGACATCGAGCCCGGCGCGGATCGCCGCAACGATCGCATCGACCCATTCCGGCTCGATCGCGCCGCCGAATGGAGCGACGCCGATCACCAGCGTGCGCATTCCTGCTGCCGCTGCTTCGGCCGGGGTGTAATCGCGCAGGCCCAGATCGACCGCCTCGCGGCTGAGCCGGTATTGGCCAGCGCACAATTCGGGTCGCCAATCGAGGATGCCGCTCGCGGTCTTGGCGTCGAGCGCATTGCGGATGTCGCCGAGGAACAACAGGTAAGGTGCGCGGATGTGCATGGGATCAGTGCCTGGGTTCACGGCGCAGGACGCGGCCGGGAAAGGCGCCGGTCGCCTTGCCGTCGCGATAGACGAGCGTGCCGTTCACCCACACCCGCGCGATTCCCGTGGACAATGCCTCGGGGTCCTTCGTGGTGGACCGGTCGGCAACCGTGGCCGGATCGAACAGCACGAGGTCGGCGAGTTCGCCGGGACGGATTTCGCCGCGGTCGCGCAAGCCCATGTGTTGTGCCGACAGGCCGCTCATCTTGTGAACCGCTTCCTGCAGGGTCAGCAATTTCTGCTCGCGCACGTAGACGCGCAGCACGCGCGTGAACGCGCCGGCGCCGCGCGGATGCATGTTGTGCAGCATGCCGTCGGAGGAAATATTGGCGTTCGGCCAGGCGATGAATTTGGCGATGTCGCGTTCGTCCATGCTCGTGGCGATCACATTGACGCTGCCGTCCGCGGCTTGTGCCTCGTGGATCAGGGCGATTGCCGTCGTCGGCGCATCGGTGCCGCGCTCGCGCGCGATTTCGGCGAGGGTCTTGCCGGCCAACGCCGGATCGGGGCTGAACTTCGCGATCAGCAAACCTTCCGGCGGCGCGAGGTGCTTGAGCGCAAACTCCGCGGTCGCGCGATTGTCGAAATCGCGCTTTGGCCACATCACGGTCAGCGTGCTGTGCCAGTACGCATAGGGATAAACGTCAAGCGTCGCCTCGACGCCTTCGGCGCGCGCCTTGTCGAGCACGGCCAGAAAGCGGTCGGCCTGGCCCCACCAGTCGGTCATCGCGAGCTTGGCGTGGCTGACCTGCACCGGGATTTTCGCCTCGCGGCCGATGGTGACGATTTCGTCGAGCGCCGCCCAGACCTCGCGGTCTTCGCTGCGCATGTGGCTGATGTAGCGGCCGCCGTACTTCGATGCCACGCGCGCAAGCGCGACCAGCTCGGCGGTATCGGAATAGATGCCCGGGTCGTATTCCAGGCCGGTCGACAGGCCGAGCGCGCCGGCGCGCATGTCGGCGGCGAGCAGGCGCCCCATTTTTTCGATCTCGGCCGGCGTCGCATGCCGCTTGTAGTCGTCGCCAAGCACCATCCTGCGCAGCGTGTTGTGGCCCGAGTACGAGGCGATGTTCAGCGCGGCGGGCCGCGCTTGCATCTTGCGGAAGTAATCGGCGAGCGGCGTCTCCGAGCCGCCATCCTGGCCGACGACGATTGTCGTGATGCCCTGGCTTACTGCCGCCAGCGCGGTACGTTCTTGCTCCAGCCCGTCGCCATGGTGGCTGTGCGTGTCGATGAAGCCGGGCGCGAGCGTGAGTCCTTTCGCATCGACGACGATTTCGCCGGCTTTCGGTTCGATCTTGCCGATGGCGGCGATCCTGCCGGCGCTGACGCGCACATCGGCATGGCGCGGCGGTGCGCCGGTGCCGTCGACGACGCTGGCGTCGCGCACGACGAAGTCTGCGGCTGCGGCCGCATGGCCGGCCAGCAGCGCCGACAGCAACAGGGGAATCAATGTTCGGGTCATCATGGGAATGGCTCGTCTGGATTCGGCGGGGATCGATGCGGCTCAGCCCCACAACGCCGCGTCGGGTGGTGAGACCATGCCGCGCTCGTAGCGCAGTCCGGGGCTGCGGTCGCGGCCGATCAACAGCGGGCCGTCGAGGTCGGCGAAACGCGCCGAACCGGCGACCAGCATCGCCGGCGCCATGCCGAGCGAGGTGCCTTCCATGCAGCCGACCATGAGGTCGAAGCCGAGCGCTTGCGCGCGCGCACACATGCGCAGCGCCTCGGTCAGCCCGCCGGTCTTGTCGAGCTTCACGTTGATGATGTCGTAGCGGCCGCGCAGTGCATCCAGATCGGCGCTGACATGCGCGGATTCGTCGGCGCACACGGGTACGCGGCGGTTGATCCGCGCGAGCGCGGCGTCCGCGCCGGCCGGCAAGGGCTGCTCGAGCATGGCGATGTTCGCAGCCTGCAGCGCAGGCATGACGGCTTCGAGCAATGCCGGGTTCCACGATGCGTTCGCATCGACGATGATCGTCGCCGCGGGGGCGGCCGCACGCACGGCGTCGACGCGGGCAACGACATCGTTTGCATCGAGTTTGAGCTTGATCAGCGCATCCGCACCGTCGCCGCAGACTATGGCGTGCGCCTTGTCCGCCTGGTGCGCGGCATCGCCCACGCTGATCGTTTGCGCCGTGCGCACCGCGCGCGGGGCGGGGATGCCGGCCAATTCCCAGGCGCGACGGCCGGATTGCTTCGCGCGCAGATCCCATATCGCGCAATCGACTGCATTGCGTGCGGCGCCCGCAGGCGCGGCATCGTGGAAACTGTTCCAGTCTTCCCCGCGAACGAGGCGTGCGGTGAGATCACGCACGGCGTCGATCACGCCGGGGACATCCTCGCCGTAGAAATTCGTCGGCGTGCATTCGCCGCGACCGACCGCGCCTTCGTGCGAAAGCGTGACCACGACCACATCGGCGTGGTGGTAGGTCTCGCGCGCGATGATGAATGGCGTGGCGAGTTCCCAGCGTTCATGGCGGACCTGAGCCTGCATCCGGCCTGCCCCTCGACAGTCATGACATATTTATGACATAAAATACATTATGAAAGAAAATTGTCAATTCGGGGAAAATGACGGACCGCAACTGGCGCGTAAGCCCGGTCCCGGACACGCTGCTCGCGCGTGACCGCGACGGCAGGCTGGGCGGTGTCGCGCAACTGCCGGTTCACTTTCGCGCGCGGGGTGCCTTCGGCTTGCGTGCGCCCTTGCCGACATGACCGACGAATTCCTGGTAAAGATCGGATACGCGGGTAAGGCGCCGTTCCACGCCGTCGCCGAGCGCGAGCACGACGCCGTTTGCCAGTAAAGCCAGCGCCGCCAGGATCGGCACCGTGGTGCCCCAGAAGATCCCGCTTTCCGTCGGCAGCGCCAGCATGTGCGGCGTGTACTCGCTGGCCCAGTGACAGTATTTGTCGGTGATCACGACCAGGGGCAGGCCGCGTTGCCGGCAATTGCGGGCGAGCAGTTGCGCCTGCCGCGAGTAGCGGCGCGTCTCCACGATCACGACGCAATCATCGGGCGTGCCATCGATCAGGATCTCCGCGAAGCTGCCGGCGGCGAGATCCGCCACGCGCACCCCGGGACGCACATACTGGAGGAAGTGGGCGAAGTGCGCGGCGAGGCCCCGTTCGGTCTGGAAACCGACGATGTGCAACGTCGAGCATTGCGCCAGGCGCCGGACCACGTCCTGCCATTCGCGCGATTCGGCCAGGCGATAGACTTCGATGATTCCGGCGATGGTCAGGTCCAGGTCGCGTTGCAGGGCCGGCTCGCGGTTGGAAGTCTGCAGCATCGTGCGCAAGCCTTCGCCGATCGGCCACGGCGCGACGGCCACGTCGAACTTGAACGCCGTCTTCAACTCGCGGAAGTTGCGGTAGCCGAGCCGCCGGCAGAATCGCCCGACCGTCGCATCGCTGATGGCGAGCTTGGCCGCAAGCGAATTTGCGGTCTCGAACGGTATCGACTGGCGATTGGTAAGCAGGAAGTTCGCGATGACCCGTTCCGAAGCGGTCAGCTTTTCCATCTCGCCGCGCAGCAGGGCGAACAGGCGGCTATTTTTTTTTTGCGGCATCGGCGATCCCTCCCGAATCATCCGCCGGCGCGACGGCTCCACGAGTCGCCGTCGCGCCGGGGATCGGGGCGATCAGTCGGCGTGTCCGCCGAAGCGGTAGCTGAATTCCAGGAAATACGCGCGACCGGTCGGGTTGAACCAGCGCCGCGCATAGTACGGATAGCTGATCCAGGTGGCGTCGCGGCCGGGCTTGGAATCGAACAGGTTGTCGATGGTGAAGCCGATATTGATGTCCTTGCTCCAGCGGTAGCCGAACGATGCGTTGTACATCATGGTCGGGCCCATGCGCTGGTCGCCGTCGTAGTTCGGCAGTCCGCCCAGGCGCGCGCCGTACAGCGTGGTGGTGAAGTTGCCGTAGTTCCAGGTCACCGAGCCGTTGGCCTTGCTGCGCGGAATCACATAGTCGTAATAATCCTCGATCTCGCTGACGAACGGGTCGCCCGGGTAGTTCTGGATGCGGTTGGTGACGACATACGTGCCGCCGAGGTTGAAGTCGAAACTGCCGAAGCGACCGGTTTGCCACAGGTAGTGGATCTTGAAATCCGCGCCCGAGGTGCGATGCGTGGCAGCGTTGATCGGCAGCACCAGTACCGAGGTGATGTCGCCGGCGCTATTGCGGAAAACCTGGTTGACCGCCGCCTGGCACAGTCCTGAATTGATGTCGAGTTGACCGGTGCGGCATTGCGCCTCCCAGCGCAGGATCTGGTCGCTGCCCTGGTAGACGAGTTCGTTCTTGAGGTTGATGATGTAGTAGTCGGCGGTGAAGTCGAGATTGCTCAACGGCGAGTAGACGAAGCCCCAGGTCGCGGATTTGCTGGTTTCGTTGTTGAGGTTGATGCTGCCGTGGCTGCGGCCGTTGAAGCTGACATCGCTCCAGTCGCAGTCGCCGATGTCGACGTCGGGTTCTTCCGTGGCGCAACGATAGTAGTCGGTGCCGCCCGAGCTCGATCCGCTCGGACCGGCGTACAGATAGGCAAGATCCGGTGCGCGGAAGCCGGTCGAGTACGAGCCGCGCAGCAGCAGGGTGTCGATCGGGCGGTATTCCAGGCCGAGCGCGTAGGTGAACTTGCTCGCCGAATTGCCGCTGTATTCGTAGCGGTCGAAGCGCCCGGCCGCCGTGGCGGTCAGCGTCGAGAACACCGGCACGCTGAACTCGAAACCCGTGCCGGAGTGGCTGCGCGAACCCACGGCAACGGTGTTGTGCAGGCCGAAATAACTGCCGTCGAGCGATAGCGGATCGGGCTTGAGGCCGAAGTACTGATTGCCGAACTCGGCGGTCGCGGCGAAGCCGACCGCGCCCGCGGGCAGCTGGAACAGCTCGGTGTTGTTCACCGTCAGCGAGAAGTTTTCGGCGCGGCTGGTGTCGTGGTCGATCGAATCCTGCGTGATCGAGGCGAACTGCGCGGGCGTCAGCGGCGTGTACAGGCGCTCGTGCGGCGCGTAGTACATCTGGTAGCCCGAGTCCGGATCCACGCCCAGGGACGGACCTAGGTAGAGCATCTGCGCCTTGGCGGCGACCAGCGCCGGCCATTTCGCCTCGAGGTCGTTCTGCGCGTGGCTGTACATCGCCTCGTAGTTCCACGCCTCGCCGAACGTGCCCTTGATGCCGGCGTTGATCGAGAACGTGTTGTTGATGTTGCGGATCATGGCGCGATCCAGGCCGCCGTTTTCCTCATAGGTGAAATACTGGCGCTGCCATTGCTCGACCTGGTCG
>JAFEEK010000498.1 GCA_018241165.1 Pseudomonadota bacterium | reverse complement strand
TGCTGGTGGATTCAGGCACCGGTCGCATCATCATGCTGCAAAACGACAAGCGCCAGTACATGGACATGGGCAAGATGGCGCAGTCGCTCAATGCCATGCTGGCCAACGTGCCGCCGCAGATGCGTGAAATGATGAAGCAGCGCATGGCCACCCATGGCGGCGGACTCTCGGTCAGCTACGCGCCGAGCGGACAGACTGCGACGGTCGCCGGCTACGCCTGCACGATTTATCGCGTTAGGGTCGGCAGCGAACACACAAGCGACGCCTGTCTGGCCGATCTTTCCGCTGCCGGCATCGACGCCGCGGACCAGGCCACCGTGCGCAAGGTATTCGACGACCTGCGCGCGATGGCGCAGGCGGCGACCGCCGGCATGGTCTCGTCCTCCGCCATCAGCCAGTTGCCGACCGGCAAGTTCCCGGTGCAGATGACCCGCTACAACGACGGCAAAGTCGCGGAAGTCTCGCAGATAAAGAGCGTGAATCGCGCTGCCGTCAACCGCGCGGATTTCGAGATTCCAGCCGGCTACACCGAGCAGGAAATGCCCGCGATGGGCATGCATCACTGATAGCGTCGACAACGCCGTGGGAATTTCCCGTCCGCTGCGCGTGTGCGTCTTCGGCGCCACGCCGGCGCCGGAATGGATGCGTGCGCTCGTGGCGTCGCTGCACCCGGATGCGCAGACACAGGTCTTCGACAAGCCCGATGCCATCACGACGTTGCATAGCGCGGCGCAGCGATTTCCCGGCGAATACCTGATCGTCCTGAGCAGCGGTACCGCGCTGCCGCCATTCTGGTTCGAGCGTCTTGCACCTGCCCTTGAATTGCCGGATGTGCTGGTCGCTTCGCCGCTCGATAACGCCGATCCGGCCAATGCACCGCTGCCCAGCGGCGTACAAAGCGATGCCGACCCGCAACGCATCGACGCGCTGTGCTGGGCGCATGGCATGCACCAGGCCATCGACTGGCCGCGCTTCTCGCCCTTGTTGAGCCTGTGGAACGGCGCCGCCCTGCGGAGCGTCGCCGTTGAAAAAATCCTGACGCTCACGTTGCCGGCTTTCATCGCACCGCAACGCGCCGTCATGCTCGATCATCTGTACGTGGCCGACCCGGCACGGCCCGTGCGCGGACCCGAGCCGCCGCGACCAGGAACGCAAGCCGATGCACCACCGCCATCGCCACTGGGCGAATTGCGCGAGGCGCTGGCGATTGCACTTGAAAAAACGAACGCGACGCGTGGCTATCCCGGATTGGATGGCAAACCGGTCGTACTGCACGTTCTGCACGGATGGGGCGGCGGAACCGAACGCTTCGTCCGCGACCTCGCCAGTGCAGACGGCGATCGACATCATCTGGCACTTGTTGCGCGCGGCAGCGGCGCACGCAGGCGTCACGGCGAAACGCTGCAATTGCTCGATGCGGCGATGTCGAAGCCGCCTTTGCGCGAATCGAACCTGGCTGACCCCATCGCCAGCACGGCGCTCACGCATCGGGGGTATCGCGAATTCCTCGATCGCGTGCGTTGCGAATTCAACGTCGATGCCGTGGTCGTCTCTTCCCTTATCGGGCACAGCCTCGACGTGTTGCGCACGGGCATGCCGACCACGTATTTCATTCACGATTTCTATCCGTTGTGGCCGCTGTTGCATCGCAATCTCGATGACGTCGGCGTGAATTTCGACGCCGCGCAACTGCGCACCGATCTGGCCAATGCGGATGCCGCCTTCGAATTCGCCGAGCGCGATCCGGACTGGTGGCTGAACTTGCGTGAGATGTTCGCCGATGCAGCGCTGGCGGCAAACGCGAACCTGATTGCGCCAAGCCGGGCCGCGATGTCGATATTCCTGAAGTTGCAACCGCGCATGTCTGCGTTGCCGCAACGCGTGATTCCGCATGGCATAGCACCCTGGCCTCTCGCCGCACACCTGCCACTGCCCGTGCCGCCGGCGCGCAGGCGACTGCGCATGGTGATCCTCGGCCGCGTGCGCGGCGGCAAGGCCGCAACCTTGTTGCGTCCATTGCTCCCGCTTTTGCGCGACGTCGACATCTTCCTGCTCGGTGCCGGAGACGGCGCAGGCGAATTTTTCGGTCGAAGCGGCGTGCACATCCTGCTCGACTATCAGCCAACCGTTTTGCCGGCGCTGCTCAAAAGCGTTGCTCCGGATGCCGCGCTGATGCTTGCCGGCCTTCCGGAAACTTTCAGCTACACGCTGTCGGAATTGCGCAGTTTCGGCATTCCCGTGCTTGCCACGCGTTTGGGCGCACTTGCCGAGCGCATTACCGACGGCGTCGATGGATTCCTCGTCACGCCCGATGCGAACGCCATCGCGGCGGCGATCGACGCACTTCGAGCCGATCCCGATGCGCTCGCGCGCGTGCGCGACACGCTCAAGCAGCTGCCGCTGCGCACTCTGACCGACATGGCCACGGACTACCGCGACCAGCTACCGCTCACTGCGCGGCCAAGGACAGTGCACACGCTTTACGCCGCCGGACACGATCGCATCACCGCGCAACAGCGTGCGGGACTGCTCGGCGAGGCGCAACGTGAGATCAGTGCGCGCGAATGCAAGATCGCGGACCAGCAGCGCGAACTCGAACGCCGCGGGGAATGGGGGTTCGCACTGGATGCCCAGCTCAAGCGCAGCGGCACGGCCTTGAGCAAGTTGCAGGCCGAGGCCAACGAGCGCGAGCGTACCGCGAATGAACAATTGCGCAAGTTGCAGGACGAATTCGACGAGCGCAGCATGTGGGCCCGGCAACTCGATGCTCAACTGCAAGCAACCAACCGCGAGCGCGATGCGCTGAGGGACGAACGCGAGCGCATCCTGCACAGCCTTTCCTGGCGCATCACCAAGCCGCTGCGCTTCGCGCGCCGTAAATTGCGCGCGCTGGGTACGCGCATCGGTTTCACGTTCGGCCGCCTGCTCGCGATCGTGCACCGTACGCGCGGCAGCCTTGCCAGCCGCGGTGTGGCCGGAACGATACGTCGCGCAGCAGACGAATTCCGGCGCGGCGCGGTCCCGCCGGGCGCCGCAATAGTCGCCGCGCCAACCTCCGATTTCAGTCCATTCACCGTGCCGACAAGCGCAACGCCACGCGTGTCGATCGTAATCCCCGTCTTCAACAAGATCGACTACAGCATCGCCTGCCTGCGCTCACTGGCCGAACACGCGGGTGCGATTGCGTTCGAAGTGATCGTCGTCGATGACGCTTCGACGGATGCCACGACCGAGCGCCTCGCCCAGATCGCCGGCATCCACGTCGTGCGCAACGCACAGAACCTGGGCTTCGTGGGATCGTGCAACGCCGGCACGGAACAGGCGCTCGGCGATTTTCTCGTCTTTCTCAACAACGATACGGTCGTGACGCAGGGCTGGCTCGACGCACTGCTTTGCTGTTTCGACGAGGAACCCGAGGCGGGTTTGGCCGGCGCCAAACTCGTCTATCCCGATGGCCGCCTGCAAGAGGCCGGCGGCATCGTCTTTGCCGATGGTTCGGGCTGGAACTACGGCCGCTTCGAGAATCCGGCCGATCCGCGCTTCGAGTTCCGGCGCGAAGCCGATTATTGTTCCGGCGCCGCAATCATGATTCGGCGCGAGCTGTTCGACAAACTCGGCGGCTTCGACACGCGCTACGCGCCGGCCTACTACGAGGACACCGACCTCGCCTTTGCCGTGCGTGCGGCGGGCAAAAAGGTTTTTTACGAACCGCGCGCCACCGTCGTGCACTTCGAAGGCATCACCGCCGGCACCGACACCGGCAGCGGCATGAAGCGCTTCCAGACGGTCAATCGCGACAAATTCCTGGAAAAGTGGAAAAACGAACTCGCGCGCCAGCCTGCACCCATCCACGACCCATCGGACGCCGAGGCCGCCGCGAACTTTCGCGCGCGCGGCCATGTGCTGATCGTGGACGCCTACACGCCGACGCCGGACCAGGATTCGGGCTCGCTGCGCATGCTCAACCTGATGCGCCTGCTGCGCGAGACGGGCAACGCGGTGAGTTTCCTGCCCGACAACCGCGCACACGCCGGCAAGTACACGCAGGCATTGCAGGCACTCGGCGTGCAGGCGCTGTATCACCCGTTCGTATCCGATCCGGTCGCCTGGCTGCGTACGCACGGCAAGTCGCTGACTGCCGTCGTCCTGTCGCGCCACTACGTTGCCGCGAACTATACCGGCCTGGTGCGCCTGTACGCGCCGCAGGCGCGACTGATTTTCGACACCGTCGATGTACATCATCTGCGCGAGCAGCGCGCCGCCGAACTGAGCGGCAGCGCCGAGCAGGCCGCGCAAGCCGCACGCACGCGTACTCAGGAACTGAAACTGATGCGCGAATGCGACGTTACCCTGGTCGTCAGTGCAGCGGAGCAGGAATTGCTCGCACGCGAACTTCCCGGCGTGCGCATCGAAGTATTGTCCAACGTGCATGAAATCCACGGTCGCCGCCGCGAATTCGACGAGCGCCGCGACCTGGTCTTCGTCGGCGGTTTCCAGCATCCGCCGAACGTGGATGCCGTGTTGTGGTTCGTGAACGAGGTGTTCCCGCTTGTGCGCAGCGCATTGCCTGATGTCGTGTTCAATGTGATCGGCAGCAAGGCGCCGAAGCAGATCCTCGAACTCGCGCATGATGGCGTGACCGTGCACGGTTTCGTCGAGGACATCGCCCCGTTCATGGACGGCTG